>NZ_JANLOG010000003.1:0-17494 GCF_025466205.1 Pseudomonas sp. 13B_3.2_Bac1 | reverse complement strand
CCTGTGGGAGCGGGCTTGCTCGCGAAGAGGCCAGTCCAGACAACCTCAAACCCTCAGGCACACCACTACTGGACCAGTTGATTGATCTCAATGATCGGCAACAACACCGCCATCACAATCACCAGCACCACCCCGCCCATCACCACGATCATCAGCGGCTCCAGCAACGCGGTCATGCCCATTGCCCGCCGTTCGATATCTCGCGACAGAGTCTGCGCCGCCCGTTCGAGCATCGGTGGCAGTGCGCCGGTTTTCTCGCCGCTGGCGATCAGGTGAATCAATACCGGCGGAAATACGTTCTCCACCCGCAGCGCCGCCGCAAGATTCACCCCTTCGCGAACCTTGGCCGTGGCGTCGCTGACACTCAGACTCAGGCGATCATTGGACAGCGTCTGCCGCGCCGCCTCCAGCGCGCGCAACAACGGCACGCCGGCACCGCCGAGAATCGCCAGCGTCGAGGCAAAGCGTGCGGTGTTCAGGCCCAGGACGAAACGTCCGATCAGCGGCAATTTCAGCACCCGATGATGCCAACTCAAACGTGCCGCCGGATTGCGCAGGTACAGGCGCCAGCTCCAGAAAGCACCCGCGATCAGCGCCGCACATAACCAGCCCCACGCCCGAATGAAATCACTGGCGGTGAGCATCGCCAACGTCAGCCCCGGCAAGTCCTGACGCGCCTGGGAAAACGCACTGACCACCTGCGGTACCACGTAACTGAGCAAGAAAATCACGATGCCGATCGACACCAGCCCGACCACCCCCGGATAGATAAACGCAGTCAGGATCTTGCCGCGCAGGTTATTGCGCTCCTCGATGTAATCCGCCAGTCGCTCCATCACCTGCGCCAGATCACCGGATTCCTCCCCGGCGGCGATCAGCGCGCGGTAGATCTCCGGAAAATCCCGTGGCCGTGCGGCCAATGACTCGGCCAGACGCATGCCGCTGCGCACGTCGGCACGCACCGCGCTGAGGGTATGGGCGATATGTTTTTTCTCGGCCTGCTCCACCGTTGCGCTGAGTGCCGCTTCGAGCGGCAGGCTGGCCCCGAGCAGACTCGCCAATTGCCGGGTGGCCCAGGCCAGATCGTTATCCGACAGGCGCGCACTGAACAGACCACCGCCGCCATGCTGGGCGACGTTGCTCTCCTTGTGCACCGACAATGCAGTCAAACCACGGCTGCGCAGCACGCCAAACGCAGCGCCCTGACTGTCCGCTTCCAGATGCCCGGACTCGATTTTGCCGGTGGCGTCGGCGGCTTCAAAACGATAGCGATTCATCAGGCGTCCCGGGTCACACGGAGAATTTCTTCAGGCGCGGTGGCACCGCTGCGAATCCAGCGCTCGCCGTCCTCGCGCAGGCTGAACATCCCGGCCTTTGACGCCGCCGCACGCAAGGCCTGCTCCCCTGCCCCTTGGTGAATCAGGGTGCGGATGTCGTCGTCGATGCAGAACAATTCGTGGATGCCGGTACGGCCGCTGTAGCCGGTGTGATTGCACGCTGGGCAACCCACCGGTCGCCATGTGCCAGGTGCCGCAGGGTCTTCCTGTTTGCACGCTTTGCAAAGGCGTCGCACCAGCCGCTGGGCCAGCACTCCAAGCATCGACGAGGCCAGCAGAAACGGTTCGACACCCATGTCGATCAAACGGTTGACCGCTGACACCGCGTCGTTGGTGTGCAGCGTCGCCAACACCAGGTGACCGGTGAGCGACGCCTGCACGGCGATTTGTGCAGTTTCCAGATCGCGGATCTCGCCGATCATGATGATGTCCGGGTCCTGGCGCAGAATCGCCCGCAAGGCCAGGGCGAAGGTCATGTCGATCTTGGCGTTGACCTGAATCTGGCTGATCCCCGGCAGGTCGTATTCCACCGGGTCTTCGACGGTGAGGATGTTGCTGGTGCTGGCATCCAGGCGCGCCAGCGCAGCGTACAGGCTGGTGGTCTTGCCGCTGCCGGTGGGGCCGGTGACCAGCACGATGCCGTGGGGCTGGCGGATCAAATGATCGAGTTTGGCCAGCACCTGCGCGTCCATGCCCAAGGTTTCCAGATGCAGGCGCCCGGCCTGCTTGTCGAGCAAGCGCATGACAACGCGTTCGCCATGCCCGGTGGGCACGGTCGACACGCGAATATCAATCGACCGCCCAGCCACACGCAGCGCGATACGGCCGTCCTGCGGCAAGCGTTTTTCGGCGATATCGAGCTGGGCCATGATCTTGATCCGCGACACCAGCGCACCGTGCAACGCCTTGCGCGGCGAGACTACATCACGCAGGGTGCCGTCGACGCGGTAGCGCACCACCGAATGGGTTTCGAACGGTTCGATGTGAATGTCGCTGGCCTCGTCCCGCGCGGCCTGTGTGAGCAAGGCGTTGATCATGCGGATCACCGGCGCGCCGTCCTGAGTGTCGAGCAGATCGGTGATTTCCGGCATGTCCTGCATCAGCCGGTCGAGATCGACTTCGTTCTCTGCCGCACCGACCACAGCGGCGGCGCTGCCGGTGTCGGCATAGGCGGTGGCGAGCAAGCCGTCGAGCTCGTCATCGCGCACGCGCTTGAGCGAGGTTTCACCGAACTGGCGCCGCACCTCACTGATTGACCAGCCCGGCGTCGATGGACACACGGTCAGCACGCCGTCGCACAACAGAATGCGCTGGGCCTTGGCCCAGGCGTAGGGAAGCGAACTCATCTCAAAACCTCCCCAACTCCAGGGTCTGTACATGTTTTTGTGGCGAGGGAGCTTGCTCCCGCTCGGGGGCGAAGCCCCCGTAAATCCGGCATGCAGGGTGTATCTGGAAGAATGGGGTAGCAGGTTTTGGGTCTGCTGCGCAGCCCAGCGGGAGCAAGCTCCCTCGCCACAGGAATGTTTTTCAGCTTGCGGGCCGAGTTCATGGCCTTGGCCCAAGCGCAGCGAAGCGAACTCATCTCAAAACCTCCCCAACTCCAGGGTCTGTACATGTTTGTGTGGCGAGGGAGCTTGCTCCCGCTCGGGGGCGAAGCCCCCGTAAATCCGGCATGCAGGGTGTATCTGGAAGAATGGGGTAGCAGGTTTTAGGTCTGCTGCGCAGCCCAGCGGGAGCAAGCTCCCTCGCCACAGGAATGTTTTTCAGCTTGCGGGCCGAGTTCATGGCCTTGGACCAAGCGCAGGGAAGCGCACTCATCTCAAAACCTCCCCAATCTCTCTGCCTGGAGGTGTTCCTGTGGTGAGGGGATTTATCCCCGATGGGCTGCGCAGCAGCCCCGAAACCTGACATCCGAATACATCTGGCTGACCGCATGCATAGGTTTTAGGGCCGCTTCGCTGCCCATCGGGGATAAATCCCCTCACTACAGGGTTACTTCTCAGATTGAGGGTGGGATTCAAAAGCGTGTGCTCCCTTCGATCGGCACAGCTTTGATGGTCGCACGGGGTCCCGAAGCCGGAACCGAACTCGGAACCCCCTGCGCCGCCGTCGGCAACTGCGGCGCCTGCATGTCCGGCATTGCCCAGCTGCGTTCCGGTTGCAGCCCGCCCTGGGCGCGGCGCATGAAGTCGTAGCGGTTGAGGGTGATGCTGCGCCCCGCTTCGCTGTCGCGGATGATGTACGGGCGCAGGAACACCATCAGGTTGGTCTTGGTGATCGCCCGGCGTTCGTTGCGAAACAGCGCGCCGATTCCCGGCAGGGTTCCCAGCCATGGCACCGCTTCGTTGCTCTGGCTGTAGCCGTCCTGGAGCAAGCCGCCGAGCACCATGATCTGGCCGTCGTCGAGCAGGATGCTGGTGTCGATCGCCCGTTTGTTGGTGACGATGCCCGCCGATGCCGCACTGGCCGAAGCACGCTCGTCGATGCTGCTGACCTCCTGATAGATATCAAGCTTGACCGTCCCGCCCTCGGAAATCTGTGGCCGCACATTCAACTTCAAACCCACCTCTTCACGGGTCACGGTCTGGAACGGGTTGTTGCTGGTGCCACCGCCGCCAGTAACGTAGCTGCCACTGACAAACGGAATGGTCTGGCCGACAAAAATGCTAGCCGCTTCGTTATCCAGGGTCAGCAGGTTTGGCGTCGACAGCACGTTGGTGCCGCCCTTGCTCTTCAACGCCCGGGCCAGCACTTTGAGGTCGAGGATCTTGCCGATGCCGGGAATGTCGACCGTGCCGTTGACGTAGCCGACGTTCAAGCCTTGCGGCAGCACGTCGAGACTGGTCTTGCCGTTGAGATTGATCCCTGACCCACCGAGGTTCGCCCCACCGATCACGCCTTTGCCGCCGAGATTGCCGGTCTGCCACTGCACGCCGAACTCGCTGGCATCGTCCTCGCCGACCTCAACGATCAGGCTCTCGATCACCACTTGCGCACGGCGCTGGTCGAGCAGGTCGATCACCTCGCGCAGGTTGCGATACAACGGGTCCGGCGCAGAAATCAGCAAGGTGTTGGTGGTGGCGTCGGCCTGAATCGTCACCCCGCCGGCGCTGAACGCGACGTTCTGTTCACTGGCCTGTTTGCCGGCGCTACTGGTCGCACTGCTGCCCGGCGCGTAACTGCCGCCGGTGCTGCCGGTATTTGAGGTGGTCGAGGTGTTGCCACTGGTTTGCGTGCCGCTCTGCGCACTCGACCCGCCATTGTTGCCGTTGCTGCCCATGGCGCTGAGCACCGAGCGCGCACTGTCGCTGGTGCCACTGTCGCTCTCGCCGGTGAGCAGCCCGCGCAACGCCTGCGCCAGTTTCGCCGCTTGCGCGTTACGTAAATAAACCACATGCAGGTTGCTCGGATTGCTCTGCGCGTTGTCGAGTTTGTAGATCAGATTGCGCGCCAGCTCGGTGCGCTCGGGGCTGCCGGCGCGGATGATGATGGTGTTGGAGCGCGGGTCGCCGATCACCGCGATTTTCTGCGTCGGGTCGTTGCCCGGCGCGTCGAGCAGATCCGCGACCATCGGCGCGATGTCGGCGGCGATGCCGTTCTGGATCTGCACCACGTCGGTGTCGATCGCGCTCGGGCTGTCGATGGTCTGGATCAACTGGGCGACGCGGGTCAGGTTCTCGGCGTAATCGGTGACGACGATAGTGTTGTTGCCCGGGTAGGCATTGATCGGATTGTTCGGCGATACGATCGGGCGCAGCACCGGAATCAGGTTCACCGCGTTCTCGTATTGCAGGCGAAAGGTGCGCGTGAGCATGCCGTTGCCGGCCGGTTTGTCGGCGCTGTAGATCGGGCCGCCGAGCAGTTTCGCATCGGCCTCCGGCACCACCTGCGCGACGCCACCGACATCGACCACGCTGAAGCCCTGCATGCGCAACGCCGCCAGCAACATGTCGTAAGCCTGGCGCGCCGGCACCTGACCTTCCGACACCAGCGTCAGGCTGCCCTTGACCCGAGGGTCGACCAGAAACTGCTGACCGGTCGAGCGCGACAGCGCACGCACCACCGCTTGAACATCGGCATCGACAAAATTCAGCGTCACCGGCTGATCACCCAACGGGTTGCTCGCCAGCGTGCTACTGCGCGGAGCAGCGCCACTGCGCGCACGCTCAGTGATGTTGTGCATCTGCCGTGGTTGCGGCGCTGCTTGCGCCTGGGCGCGTTGACGATCGAGCAGCGCATCGCCGCTGCGTTGGGTGTTGGCCAATGGGCGGCCGAGTTCGCTGTCCACCAGCAACGGCGGCTGATTTGGCGGCGTGGTGGTGTTGCTGCACGCGCTCAACGCCATCAGCAGCATCGGCAACGCCATGCGCGCCGGTTTGGATCCTGACCCCTTCATGAAGCTTCCTTAGCGCCCAGCGCCTGATCCATGCGAACGGTGCCTGACAATGTGCCGGCGGTGACTTCGGTCGAAGCGTTGTCGGCGCGTTGCAGACGGGCCTCGACCACTTGCAGAGAAAGCTGTGCCGGGGTGCTCAACAGCCAGTCGAGCACGGCATCGGCCGGCGCCGCGTCGAACGTCAGTTGCCAAGCGCCAGTCTCCCCGGCCTGCAATTGATAGTGCCCGGCCAGACCGGCAGCCTGTAGCGTCTGCTCAAGAGACTGCTCGATGCTTTGCCCCTGCGGACGCACGCTGACCTCGCGCAACAGCACTTCCAGCGCTTCGGTCTGCGCACGCAGCTTCGGCGTTTCGGCTTGCCAGTAAGTGATTTTTTTCAGCGGCGGCTGGATCAGCGCGACCCACACCAACAGCGCCAGCAGCACCGCAGCCATGCCGCCGACCATGCGTTTTTCGCGCAGGGCCAGCGCCTGCCAGCGGACTTGAAGCTGCGCGCTGAAACCCTGCCAGCGGGCGCGGTAAACCGCGAGCGATGCCTTATTCATCTTCTGCTCCGCTGTCGTCGGTGCTGTCATCGGGAGTGGTGACTTCGTCGCTCGGGCGCAGCAGCCAGCCTTCATCGTCAGCCGTCGCACTGATCCCGACCTGGGCCAATGCGGCTTGCCAATCCTTGTCCTTGTCATTGGCACTGCGCCGGGCATCGGCCAGCAGGCTCAACTGCAAGCTGCCATCGACAAACATCAGGCGCTCGACCGTGCCGGCCATGAACGGCATGCCACTGCCGGCCTGCAACACCAACCGATTGAACGGCTGCGCCGGGTCCTCCGCCGCGCCCTTCTGCCGCGCCGCCAATTGCTGACGCGCCTGCTGCAGCGGATTGAGGATCACCGGCAACTCGGGAAAGGCCTGCTTCACCCGCAGCGCCATCTGCGCCTTGAGCTGCTGGCCCTGACTGGCTTCACGGGCGGCATACAGGTTCAAGCCGATGACCCACACCGCCACCGCCAATGCGCAAAGCCCCAGCGCCCGGCCCCAACCGCGATGCTCGCCGCGCTGCTGTTGCACCGCACCCTGCAGACCCCAACCGGGCAACGGCCCGGTCCAGCGCTGCGCCTCGGCCATCGGCAATTGCGCTTGCGGCGGCGGTGCAGAACCGATCCAGTGCAGCGGCGTGCCGCAGGTCAGCAGCCAATCGCCAATCTCCTCGTCGAACAGCGGCTGCACCCGCGCCACCTGCACGCTTTCGCGCAGCAACAAATGGCCGTCCTGCCGACAGGCCACCGTGCCCGGCAGCACCGGCAAGCTGTACGCCGCCGGGTACAGACCGCGCAGATTCAGACCGACCTGTTTCAGCAGTTGCCCCAAGTGCAGCAAATGCTGATGCGGCGCCCAGGCGATCTGCACCTGCCCCGCTTCGTCCCGTGGACTATGAGCGATGTACATGTCGTTGCTATCGCCGAGCATCAAGGCCTGCGCAGCGCATTGCACGGCTGCGGCGGTCTTGTTCGCCGGCAGCGGCGGCAAGTCGATGCTCGCCAGCAGGCTGTCCGCCGGGTGCAGAAAAGCGCTCAGCGCTGGCTGCTTCGGTAGCTGCCCCAGTTGAGTAAAGGTCAGACGCTGCTCACGAATGACCTGCCCCTGCCGGTCCAGCCACGCACAATCCATCTCACTGTCGAGACTCAACCCCGCCAGTGGCGGCAAACTCACACGCAACTGACTCATACGCCCACCCGCGACCAGATCACCTGCGGCAGACGATCCTCGCTGCGGTGCAGCAACGCATCGAGACTGACTCGGCGCTGATCACGCCGCGCCTCGCCACGCAGACGAAACCAGTCGCTGGTGATACCGACCTTGACGCTGGTCAGCTCCAGTTGCGGCATGCGCAAGCGGTTGACGAAATCGCCACGGTTGATGAACCAGCGCCCGGCATCGCGCTCATTGATCAGCGCCTGCGCGCGCTCCAGCGACAACCCCGGCACATACGCGGCCAACACCGGCGCAGTGGCGGTATTGCCATTGAGCCAAGTGGTCGCCGGAATTACCGTGAGATACGGCGCCAGTTTGCCGATGACCGTCTCATTCACGCCCTCGACGCTGCGCAAGTCATCAATACTGCGCAGCATCGGCAACTTCGGATTCTGCGGTTTGCGCGACGCATTCGGCGACGTGGCGCGGCCACTGTCAAAGGCGTTTTTGCTTGCGGTGTTTTCGGCGATCTGCGGATTCAACAGGTACGGATAAGAGCCAATCACCCGCTGACTGATGCGCTGACTCAACCCAGCGCTGACGCCGATCAACTCGCAAAGCCGCTGAAACGCCTGCACCTGCGCCTCATCGACACGCTCGTTGGCCACCAGATTGCGCAGGTTGAACTTGCCCTGCTCATCCTCCAGCCGCCCCTCGAAACCCTGCGCACTCAAGCGCTGCGCCCACGGCTGATCGAGCCGGGTCAACGGATCACGCTGCCGCGCATCCCAGAGCAATTGCCGGCTGATCTCCAGACCACCGTGCAACACCCAGCGCCCCTGCACCCGCTGCTGATCCGCCTCCAGCGCACGAGTCGAAACGCTCTGCCGGGTCAACATCCCCGCCGCAATCACCGCGACCACCGCCGCAATCAACAGCGCGCTGATGATCGCCATCCCCTGCTGGTTCGATTGGCTATTCATCACCGGCCTTACAGCTGCCAGGAACCGATATCGGCATTCACGCCGTCGCCGTCAGGCTGACCGTCGGCACCGAGGGAAAAGATATCGATCTCGCCATTCGCGCCGGGGTTGAGGTACTGATAAGGACGACCCCACGGGTCATTCGGCAAACGCTCCAGGTACGAACGCCAGTTACTGTTCTTCGCATCCGCCGGCCGCTCCACCAGCACTTTCAAACCCTGAGTCATGCTCGGATAACTGCCATGATCGAGGCGATACAACTTCAGCGCCTGCATCAAACCGCCAATATCCTGCTTCGCCGCCGTGGCCCGCGCCTGATCCGGCCGATCGAGCACCTTGGGCACCACCATCGCCGCCAGAATCCCGAGAATCACCACCACCACCATGATCTCGATCAGGGTAAAACCCTGCTGCCCACGGGGCATCCGGCTCGGTCGTCCGGGCTGTTTGAACTGCGCGATATCCATCTCGACATTCCCTTGGCTTGATTCGATTCGACGCGCAGTGTTGCAAGAAGATATGTCAGGGATGTTGAAAATCCTCGGGAGTTTTCGTCGTCAAGCCGTCAAGGACGCGGGTTAGGGTCGAGGGCTGTGTTTTGGTTTTGGGCCATTTATGCGCGCGTGTTCCCGAGAAGCGGGTTTCACCTTGATTGAGGTGCTGGTGGCGCTGGCGATCATTGCTGTGGCGATGTCGGCGGCTGTGCGCGTGGCGGGGTTGATGACGCAGAGCAGTGGGATTTTGCGGGATCGTTCGGTGGCGATGATTGCGGCGCAGAGTCGCATGGCGGAGTTGCGGTTGGAAGGCAAGTTGCCGATGGGTATGAAAGCGCTGGAATGTGATCAGGGGCGGTTGTTGCTGCGCTGCGAACAGGTAATCGCAGCGGCAGAGAATGGTCGATTGCTAAAAATCGGCATCCAAGTATTCGACCGCAGCCAGGATGCGCCGCCGTTGGCCAAGCTTGAGACATTACTGAGCAGGCCACGGGACTGACGCCATTAGCGATTGAGCTGTTCATCGATTTCCTGAAAACCTGTTTTCTGAAAGTATATAGGACCGCGTTTTCCGTGCCCTATCGACACCTTTTGGATCAGGACGAGCCTCATGGATTTTGATCACGACTTGCCTCAGCTTGGTGACATCCTGCTGCTGAGAGGAAAGAGCCTGCTAACCAAGCCCAACATGACGATTCAGTCGATCACACGGTTACAAAGATCGAGCTATTCACATGTCGCAGTAGTGACTGGGCTAAACATGATCATGGATGCAAATCCACGCATCGGAATAACCCTGCGTCTATGGGATGATGTGCGTCACACCTACGACGTTGCCAATTCTTTGTTGCTCAGACATAGAACGGTAGACAACGTGACTATTAACGGTCTGATTCAGCGAGCATATTATTACTACGGACAAAAATACAAATTAACAGCATTGATAGGTAACGAATCAACATTTTCAGATAACGAAGGCATGGTTTGTTCTCAGTTCATTGCGCAAATTTATCAAGATTGCAAACTACAATGCTCAGAAAAATTGAGCCGTAAAACGCTTCCAATAGACATCCACACTTTTACAAGGTCGAACCCAGATTGGATTCGCCGCCCGCTTTGTGAAGTCAAAATTGGAACAAGTCACTACTCTGATGAGACGGCTTACCCCATGACTCTCGCCACCCATAATATAGACAACTATGTCGCTGCAACAACTAAGCAGGCGTTCGATTTTAGTAAACAGTTTCATAAGTTAATTGACCAATTAGAGGGCATGACGAATCTCATTGACGCTGCAAAGGGTGACTTGATCCCTATCACCCTGCGGATGGCGGACTCTCCAAAGACCGACATTTCCATCGAACATATCAGCGCCTCATGGCGTCATTATTTTCTGGAGCCGAGAGCCAAGTCCACATTCCTTCATGAGGACGGCCCGGCCGCTGGCAAGCAGGTAAAGCTTTTCGTTAAAACCTGCGAAATCGTAAAACATCATAATAATGCAGCCGATAAAGCGTTGAACCAGTTGCTATTTTTAATGAAAAAAATTGAAGAGCTGGCGAGGGCTTTACCACTTACTCCAACAGAAATGGATATCAACACATGGTTTGCTAACCATCTAGAGCTCAGGAAAGATGCACAGCATCAAATAGACATTCTTGACTGGGTCTTCACCTCAAACCCAAGCAACACCGAATTCGCCCCAAGACTCGACCTCCAGGCACTTATGGAGGAATACGACAAGGATCCAAAACCTGACTTCAATGAAGCGCTAGATACACTTTCCATCATTGCCAACTATTGCCATTTGTGCGATCGCTGGTTAAAACAGCGCCCCCACTATGAAAAAGTAATGAGCGCTCACAATGCTGCAGAGAATCTAACACAGCAATAGACCTGTAACTTTGAAGCATTACTTGAGGATAATTTTCCTTTGGGGGCGTGGCTCGAGGAACTGCCAAATGAAGGCTACAACCTTCGTACTTGTCGCATTTTATTGCATGCGTATCAGCGCAACGTTCGCCGACGCTTCACAGGCGCCAAACGACGAGCGTGGGCCAGCGGGGATCGTCGTCGGTGAGCGTTTGGCTGCGGCCAAATCCAAGCTAGTCAAACAAGGCTGGAAGCCGACGCGGATGCACACCAGCGACGGCTATGAATACAGTGGCGTGGAGAAGGAGCTGGCTACACGTAGTTTCTTCGAACTGGATACCTGCTCGTTTGATAGCTCGCGCTGCATCTTGTACTACGCGAAGAAAGGAACTTGCCTACGCATCGATACCCTCGGAGAGCAATTCAATGCCATGACGGTGACGCGATGGACCCGTGAATGCCCTGAAGCGCCTCAATAACCACACGAAGACGGCACGGTAATAATCAACTGCTCCCACAGGTTTCAGCGTCGTACACAGCATTTGCAATCAGCATAAAACCCTGTGGGAGCGAGCCTGCTCGCGAAGGCGCCAGAATGAACACCCGATCAATCACCAGATGATCCCGACACCCGCATTACTCCGGCAATTGCAAATTATCCAACGCCCGATTCACCGCCAACTCCCCGAGCATGATCAACTGCGCAATCCCCGCCAACGCATGGCGCTGCGATGCCGGCAACAGGCTGGAGACGTTCTGGGCGATGGTTTTGGCCGAAGCGAGTGTTGCACTGGCATCGACCAGCAGCTCTTCGGTTTTGTTGTCCGCCGTCACGGCGTACATCCCACGGTTTTTACGTGGGGGCGGCGTGGAACCGGGTGGACAGAGATAATGGTCGAGCGCGCGGTCGGCGGCTTCGTGGAGTTTTTTTGAGTCGATGGATTCGTAGGGGGAAACCGAGGCTGTTTCGGGCGGGTTGGGTGTTGGTTTGATCATGAGTGAATCTCCAAATCATAGAAAAGGAGCCATCATCTTTCGCTACCAAACGAAGGGGTGGTGGCCATACGAAGGTTGGTAGACCGGTGACTTGGAGAACCGGCGCGCCCGAAGACGCCCTGCGCATGGCCACCATAAATACACAGCCCCAAAAGGGCCTGTATCGGGTGACGCTATGCGCCAAGTCTAAGCCGGGCTACCAAACCCGATCGCTGATTCGTCAGCGACCGGACCACAATAGAATCCGACCCAAAAGCGCACAAGCCGGCGGATTCTGGCGTAGCTGTAGGCAAAGGCGCAAGGATGTGTAGCCTGGGAGAGTGTTTGGAAATGTCTTTTTAAACGTTGGCGTTTATCGGGAGATCCCTTTCTATCAAGTTTCCCTGAATAGATCCGTCCCCTTATCCTCTACTAATCCCACCAGAGGAAAGAAATCACCGAGGTTACCAGCCGTAACTGTCAATCTCTGACGAATAAACAGTTCTGTTTTTGGGCACATCGCCTTCATTACACGAGACCTAACGCTGATTACCTTTCGAATTTCAATCATTTCCAGCACTGGTGCCGACCAGAAGCGAGTTTCCAACGGCTTTCGACCAAGCTACCGTTTTGACATCAGTTAAAATTAGACTAGGGTGATAAATAAACAAGCAACGCGGATGATTTACTAATGATTGTCGGATTATTCATAAGAAACTTCAAAATCTATCAAAATATAAACTACATCCCTCTATCTAAAGGCAAATTATTTAGCGCGATAGTAGGAGAAAATGGTGCTGGAAAAAGCTCTATCCTGGAAGCATTGAACTCATACTTCAATAACTTTGATTGGAATTGCAATCACATCGTTGTGACTAGCGGCTTTGATACAAGAGAGCCTTTCATATGCCCAGTATTTCTTTTTGAAAAAAATCGTCTACCCAATACCTTTAAACACGAATCCGCCTTAGACGTTGCAAGCTCTTTTGTTTGGGGAGCAACCAACCAATCATTCAACTCAGCCAATAGAAAGATTGCCACTCAATTTTGTGAACATCGCGATCTACTTATCGAAGAAGGCTACAGCGCCGAGACTCACTACCTGTTCCCTATGGGGCTTCTGAAGCATGGTGTAAACACGCCCACTGAATGTTATTTTTCGATTTTTGAGACACATGAGGATGAGATAGGCGTAAAGTTTATCGACATGATTGGCAAGAGCGAGGCAGAGGCACTTCTACAGCTAGTCCAAGATACTTATAGCTATGTATATTTGCCATCGGAAATTGATTTTCAGTCTTATACAAAAATTGAAGGACGAACAATACAGGCTCTGCTGGGGCGAAAGCTTGACAGTATCGTTCGAGCTTTTATAAGCTCTAAAACAATAACGGATATTAATCGTGACTTAACATCTTTTCTTAATGAAATAGCTTCGGTATTAGAAGGGTACGAGTACAAAAAACCATCAAAAAAACAAACATTATTCAATCACTCCCATTTTACAGAAAAGGTGATTGAAGCTTTTTTTGACTCGAAAGTCTTGACAAAAATTGACGGAGACAATTCCACACCAGTCAACAACTTAAGCTCTGGTGAAAAGCGAAAAGCCCTTATCGATGTTGCACGAGGATTTCTGTTAAGAGCTGAACAGGGTGGGCCCCAGCAAGTCGTTCTAGCCATAGACGAACCGGAGCTTTCACTTCATGTCTCTGCTTGCTTTGAACAATTTGAAAAACTTAAAGAAATATCGGAAGCAAAGGTTCAAACAATTATCACCACGCACTGGTATGGCTTTATGCCAATAGTATCGAATGGGGTAGCTGTATATATATCCAAGATAGAGCAAACACGAGCAGTTCCGCTAATTGACTTAAGATGCTTTCGTGACGATATCAAGCAACTTAAAGAAAAAACCCGCGGGGTGTTGCCAGCAAATATCGAGCTAAAGGGCATGAATGATTTAGTGCAATCAATAATTGCATCTATTACAGGAGCAGATTATAAATGGGTCGTTTGTGAGGGCTCATCTGATAAAATTTATTTAGAGCATTATTTTTCTGGCGATTCAAAGCGTCCGTTCATATTACCGGTCGGAGCTGCAAAAAATGTCAAAAAAATCTTCGCGTATATTGTGATGGCACTAGACTCTGACAGGGACGACATTGAAGGCAGAGTTTTGTTTTTGCTTGATACTGATAAGAGCTTTGAGAAATTTGATGGCTCGGACGGCATTGATAACTTACGCATACGGCGCCTATTAAATTCCTCCTCGGAAATGAGAACCACTTTGGTACATACGACCAACTCAGTGTTTTTTCCTCCCACAGAGATTGAGGATTCATTAGATGCTGAGGCGTTTTTGAGTACGTTGGCTCTTTTTGAAGCGGACGAGGCATATCAAGAAATTTTTGGAGAGCTTTCAGAAACGCTGACGGTTACTGATGTCGACCTTCCCTCTGGTCTAGCTTTGAACCTCAGAAGCTCCGACAAATTGGTTTTAGAAAAACTTTTTGACATGGAAGGTTTTAAAATAAAGTTTGCATTAGCGTACACAGAGAACTCTGACCCAAGTAGGTGCCCCGATTGGATAACTGAAATAAAGCAATTTCTGTATCCTCCAAAACCGAGACTTAAACGAATCAGAGCTGATAGAGCAGGTTGATTTTTTTAGATGCAATTACTTTAGAAGCGTTAGCGAGCACAAATGCGATTAATACCAGACACACATACTCGCACATTCCGAGGTGCACCCCACATTCTTAAATAATAGACAATATGCTTACAGCAATATTAATGCTTGAACAGGACTTACCGAGTTAACATACCCCCATATCCCCTTTTTTTGCTTATCGCTTGACGCCTCTTTGTAGTTTAATAAAAGCTCATTGAACCGCCAGTCAACTATACTCATAAAGCCTTGCCTCAGCTCTATATTAAATACAGTTATACTATCACACGGACCCTGCGATTTTTCTTGATTCAATAAAAACCCGGACCGTTCTGCGCTTTTTTGGATCATTAACAGAGCAGCTTCCGCCTTTTCCAAGCATTGTGTTGAAACAATAATATCGTCAACATAAACACTTACTCTCACGCCCTCACTCTTATTGAGTGAGTCAATCGTTTTACCAAGAGAGCTTTTTCTCAAGCATAGAGACGCTATAATTGTCGACTGAACAAAACCAAATGGCAACGCGAAAATCTGACCTGCGACTAGCGGAATAGAAACCGTTGACTCCATGGCGATAGCTCTAGATTTTTCGTATCCGAAATACGGTTTTAGCTCCCGAGTTATTCGACTTCTATTTATGCTATTAAAGAATTTCTTGATATCCACACAAACAAAATATTTCCCGCCCAAGTGACACTTTACAGCCTCGACATGCCCACCGTTTTTCAAGTGATAGTAATTTGAAGGTGGGAACCATTTTAACTCAATGAGCTTCTTGAAAAACGCCCCTTCTTTTAGAGTTTCTAAAGTTGGGACATACACCCAAGTGCTGGATTTTAGTCGAAATCTACTGAGCCATTTATGAGAATTCTGCATCAGACATAGACTCGAAATAGTTAAAAGCCACGCTCAAGAGCGGAAGAGCTGCATCCACGAACTTCAAAATGACCGTAGCCAAAGTGAAGACCTTGGTAGCAAACTCAATACGCTTCTGAGCTTGGCTGTAATCAAATTTCTTCATGATTACGTACCTCATCTAAATTCCTGGCTGACCGAGCGCTAAGCGCATGGCTTTACAACCAACGAGGAGACCGATGAGACAAAACGAGTCATATCGGATAACCCAGAGATCACATAGTGACGCGATGAGGGACACGCTGCGTGGCAGCCTGTCGCCAGGAAGATTGGATCCTAACATCTCGCATTGAAAGGCCGCAACGTCGTAACGTTCAGGCCCATAGAACTGAGAGTTGTTGGCGGTTTTCGGGTATCTCAAATGAATCCTGCGGGTCGAAGGCAGTTACAAACACGCCTTGCTTTTCCGTTCTGGCTTCCGACTAAAGGCCAAAATAGCGAACTTCAACCCAGCAAATCACGGCCTGACCAACCTCGGCATCTCCACCCCCTCCCCCAACCTCTCCACCCCCAACCGCACCCGCTCCCCCCCCTGCTCAATCACCACCCCATCCCCCTCCACCGCCACCAACTTCATCCCAGGGCCCACCCTCTCCCCCTGCAAAAAACTCCTCGGCGGGCCATCGTTCAAACTCAAAATCGCCACCGCCCCGCGACTCCCCGCCATCACCCCGTTCACCTTGATGTCCACCGGCGCCGTCTGGTTGGAAAACCACTGCAATGCCGGGCTATCACTACGCGCCGCGAGCATTTGCGGGGGGGCTGGTGGGGTGTGGGATTCGGCGGAGGTCAGGAGTAGCGACGACCAGGTCGCGACGCCGACCAGGGCGCCGAGCAGTGCGAGGGCCTGGACGGTTTGTGGGGGGGAAATGCGGGTGGTGAGCATCATGGGCTGAATCTCCTTTTAGTCCCTGCTGACAGGCTACCCGGCAATTCTCACGGTTTTATTTCACACGCCTTACATGTTGGCCGTGCAGTATGTTTTTTTGGGACGGGGCAGGACGCAACGGAGCGCGCAACCGATGAATGTGGGCAAGCAACAGGGCTTTACGCTGATCGAGTTGATGGTGGTGCTGGTGATCATCGGGATTGCCAGTGCGGCGATCAGTCTGAGTATCAAGCCGGATCCGCTGCAGTTGCTGCGCAAGGACGCCGAGCGGGTGGCGCAGTTGCTGCAGGTGGCGCAGGCGGAGGCGCGGGCGGATGGTCGGCCGATTGTGTGGCTGAGTGATGGCAAGGGCTTTCGCTTAAGTCGGCGCAGTGACGGTGGTCGGGGGTTTGAGCATTTCAAGGATGACCCGCAGTTGCGGCCGCGCACTTGGCAGAGTCCGAAGCTGGAGGTGCGGGTGGAGCCGAAGCAGAAGGTGGTGCTCAACGCCGAGTGGATCAATCCGCCGCTGCAATTGACCTTGTCTGATGGGCTCAATCGGCTGAGTGTGCTGCGCGATGCCAGTGGCAGGATCAGTGTGCAATGAACGATCAACGGGGCTTTACCCTGATCGAGGTGATGGTCGCGATTCTGCTGATGGCGGTGGTGAGTTTGATTGCGTGGCGCGGGCTGGACAGTGTGACGCGGGCGGACAGTCATTTGCAGGCGAGCAGTGAGCAGAGCGACAGTTTGTTGCGGGCGTTGAATCAGTTGCAGCGTGATGTGGATATGCGTGCGGGTGTGGAGTTGAGTGAGCCGAAGAAGGTTGGTGTGGATGATGAGCCGCCGACGGCGCCGCCTGCGCTGACGGTGCGGAGCAGTGATAGCAAGGGGTTTCGGCTGGATATTATTCGCAGTGCGGCGGATCAGCCTGGGGCTTTGCAACGGGTGCGCTGGTGGGTCAAGGGGGATACGTTGTATCGGGCGGTGGCTGAGGCGCGCAGTCGTTATCCGTTGCCGGCGCCGGGGGTTGGGGTGGCGGTGTTGCAGGGTGTGAGTGATGTGCAGGTGCGGGTTTGGGAGGTGGATAAGGGGTGGCGCCAGTTGAGTGGGAATCGGCGGGAGGATCCGTTGGGGTTGGAGGTGCGGTTGACGCGGGAGACGGCGCAGGGGGGGGAGCGGTATCGGCAGGTGATGGGGCCGCTGGAGTAGTCAGCATCACTGCAAAATCCTGTGGGAGCGGGGGGGGGGGGGGGGGGGGGGGGGGGGGGGGGGGGGGGGGGGGGGGGGG
>NZ_JANLOG010000152.1:0-118277 GCF_025466205.1 Pseudomonas sp. 13B_3.2_Bac1 | reverse complement strand
GTTCTTTGCGCAACTGCCGGGCAGCGGCAACCATGTGCACCAGCGCCGCTTCTGTCTCCGGCCAGCCACGGGTTTTCAAGCCGCAATCCGGATTGACCCACAACCGCTCCGCCGGAATCCGCTGCGCCGCCTTGCGCAGCAGGTTGGCCATCTCCGAAGCATCCGGCACCCGTGGCGAGTGAATGTCGTAGACGCCTGGGCCGATCTCGTTCGGGTAATCGAAGGCCTCGAACGCCTCCAGCAGTTCCATGTCCGAGCGCGAGGTTTCGATGGTGATCACGTCGGCGTCCATCGCGGCGATGGACTCGATCACATCATTGAATTCGCTGTAGCACATGTGCGTATGGATCTGCGTTTCATCGCGTACACCGGAGGCACACAGGCGGAACACTTCGGTTGCCCAGTCCAGATAGTGCTGCCATTGCGCGCGGCGCAGCGGCAGACCTTCGCGGAATGCGGCTTCGTCGATCTGCACGATCCTGATCCCGGCGGCTTCCAGATCCACCACTTCGTCACGGAGCGCCAGCGCCAGTTGCCGCGCCTGCACTTCACGGGACACATCTTCGCGCGGGAACGACCACATCAGCATGGTCACAGGTCCCGTCAGCATGCCTTTCATGACCTTGCCGGTCAGGCCCTGGGCGTAGCGAATCCACTCCACGGTCATGGCTTGCGGACGGCTCAAATCACCGAAGATCACCGCCGGTTTCACGCAGCGCGAACCGTAGCTCTGTACCCAGCCAAAACGGGTAAACGCGTAGCCGTCGAGTTGCTCGGCGAAGTACTCGACCATGTCGTTGCGCTCGGCTTCACCGTGCACCAGCACATCAAGGCCCAACTGTTCCTGGATTTGCACGGCGTGGCGAATTTCGCTGTACATGGCTTCGGTGTATTCGGCTTCGCTCAGTTTGCCTAGCTTGAACGACTGCCGCGCCAGACGGATCGACGCGGTTTGCGGGAACGAACCGATAGTCGTGGTCGGAAACAGCGGCAGATCAAGACCGGCGCGTTGCTGGGCAATGCGCTGGGTAAATGGCGATTGGCGCTGACTGTCCTGCGCGGTAATGGCCGCCACACGGGCCTGCACCGCCGGTTTATGAATGCGTGGCGAGGCGGCGCGACTGGTCTGCACCGAGCGACTTTGGGCCAAGGCGCGCAGCACTTTCGGCGCTTCCGGCTCGTTGACCGCCTGCGCCAGCACCGCGACTTCCTCGCACTTCTGCACGGCAAACGCCAGCCAGCTTTTCAGCTCCGCATCGAGTTTGTCTTCGCGGCCCAGATCTACCGGGCTGTGCAGCAACGAGCAGGACGGCGCGACCCACAGGCGATCACCCAGACGCTCATGTGCGTGCTGCAAAGTCGCCAGCGCATGTTCCAGGTCGCAGCGCCAGACGTTGCGGCCGTTGACCACACCCAGCGACAGCACTTTGTAGGCCGGCAGGCGATCAAGGATGGTCGGATACTGTTCCGCTGCACGCACCAGATCGATGTGCAGGCCATCGACCGGCAGATTGGCGGCCAGACCGAGGTTTTCTTCCAGACCACCGAAGTAGGTGGCGAGCAGTTTCTTCAGCGGATCACGCTGGATCTGGTTGTAGGCACGCTCGAAAGCGTTCTTCCACTCCTGCGGCAGATCGAGCACCAGAATCGGCTCGTCGATCTGCACCCATTCCACGCCGAGGGCGGCAAGCCGCGCGAAAATCTGCCCGTACAGCGGCAGCAGGCGATCGAGCAGTTCCAGCTTGTCGAACTCGGCGCCTTTGGCCTTGCCCAGCCACAAATAAGTCAGTGGCCCGATGATCACCGGTTTGACGTTATGCCCCAGTGCGCGGGCTTCTTCGACTTCTTCGAACAACTGTTCCCAGCCGAGCTGGAACTGTTGATCAACGCTGAATTCCGGGACCAGATAGTGGTAGTTGGTGTCGAACCACTTGGTCATTTCCTGCGCGTGCGCACCACCGCAGCAACTGTCGCTGACGCCACGGGCCATGCTGAACAGGGTCTGCAGGCTGGCCTTGCCATCGTGCGGACGGAAACGTTCGGGGATCACCCCGAACATCAGCGAGTGGGTCAGCACCTGGTCGTACCAGGCGAAATCGCCCACCGGCAGCAGCTCGATCCCGGCGTTCTTCTGCAACGCCCAGTGGGCCTTGCGCAACTCGCGACCCACTTCACGCAGGCCGGCCTCGTTCAGTTCTCCTTTCCAGAACGCCTCTTGCGCTTTTTTCAGTTCGCGGTCGCGACCGATGCGCGGAAATCCGAGTGAATGGGCCAGTGCCATGACAAACAACTCCAATGTCTTGTTGATGGCGGCCATTGTCGGGATCGAGCGCTAGTGAGACAAACTCATTTTAATCTTGATGATCACAAGTTTCCCTCATGATCAGCTATCAACAGTGTGCTCGCTGAAAACACCGTTTGCCATGCAGGATATTCGTCCGCAGATCAAGCTGTGGGGGACGGTTACGACGCCCTTTGAATACTCAATGGCGCCTTGATGTAAACCCTCTGGAACCCAGCCTTTGCAGGCTTCGATTCTGTTCTATGGTTAGATCGAAATGGCTGTATCGGCGGCTGACTAAAGGTTGCGACAGATCATGTCTGCGCCTATGTTGCACGCGAGCTTTTCCCCGCGAATGGAACGCGATCAACACCACTACAAGAGGTGAAGAAATGTCAAAGGATTCACGCCCTGCCGTACTTGGGCTGATCGGCAATACGCCGCTGGTACAAGTTACCCGCTTCGATACCGGCCTCTGCACACTGTTTCTCAAACTGGAATCACAAAACCCCGGCGGCTCGATCAAGGACCGCGTCGGTCTGGCGATGATCGATGCCGCTGAACGCGACGGCCGCCTGCAACCGGGTGGCACCATCGTCGAGGCCACCGCCGGCAACACCGGTTTGGGCCTGGCACTGGTCGGTCGCGCTAAAGGCTACCGCGTGGTGCTGGTAGTCCCGGACAAAATGTCCACCGAGAAAGTCCTGCACTTGAAAGCCATGGGCGCCGAAGTGCACATCACCCGCTCGGACGTCGGCAAGGGCCACCCCGAGTATTACCAGGACGTGGCCGCACGACTGGCAAAAGACATTCCCGGCGCGTTCTTCGCCGACCAGTTCAACAACCCCGCCAACCCGCTGGCACACGAGTGCAGCACCGCGCCGGAGATCTGGGCGGAGACCGAGCATGATCTGGACGCGATCGTGGTCGGTGTCGGTTCCTCCGGCACTCTGACCGGCCTGAGTCGCTTCTTCAAACGCGTACAACCGGATCTGGAGATGGTCCTCGCCGACCCGGTCGGTTCGGTAATGGCTCAGTACAGCCGTGACGGTACGATGCCGACCCCCGGTTCGTGGGCGGTGGAAGGCATCGGCGAAGATTTCATTCCGTCGATCACCGACCTCAGCAGCGTGCGCCACGCCTACTCGATCAGCGATGAAGAAAGCTTCGACCACGCGCGCCAGCTGCTGCGCGCCGAAGGCATTCTCGGTGGCTCGTCGACCGGCACCCTGCTCGCCGCCGCGCTGCGTTATTGCCGCGAACAGACCGAGCCGAAACGCGTGGTCAGCTTCGTCTGCGACACCGGCACGCGTTATCTGTCGAAGGTCTACAACGACCAGTGGATGACCGATCAGGGCCTGTTGCAGCGCAAACGCTATGGCGACCTGCGCGATCTGATCGCCCGGCGTTTCGAAGATGGCCGCGTGATCAGCGTCGGCCCCGACGACACCCTGCTGACCGCGTTCCAGCGCATGCGCCTGGCGGATGTCTCGCAGTTGCCAGTGCTGGTTGAAGGCAAACAACTGGTCGGCGTGATCGACGAATCGGACATCCTGCTGCCCGTGCACGAAGACGCCGCGCGCTTCAGTCAGTCCGTCTCCAGCGTGATGACCGACAAACTGCAAACCCTCGCCCCCGGAGCGCCCCTTTCTGAGCTGGAATCGGTACTCAGTCGCGGCCTGGTGGCGATCATCGCCGACGCCTCGGGCTTCCACGGCCTGATCACCCGCACCGACATGCTCAACCAATTACGGAGATCCCTCGCATGAGTCAGCACGACGATAAATCCCAAGGCTTCGCGACCCGGGTGATCCACGCCGGGCAAGAGCCTGACCCGACCACCGGTGCGCTGATGCCGCCGATCTACGCCAACTCGACGTACCTGCAAGACAGCCCCGGCGTGCACAAGGGCTTCGACTACGGGCGTTCGCACAACCCGACGCGCTTTGCCCTGGAGCGCTGCGTGGCCGATCTGGAAGGTGGCACCCGCGCCTTCGCTTTCGCTTCCGGGCTGGCGACGATTTCCACTGTCCTCGAACTGATCGATGCCGGATCGCACGTGATCTCCGGCAATGACCTGTACGGCGGCACGTTCCGCCTGTTCGACAAGGTGCGTCAGCGCAGTGCCGGGCATCGCTTCAGCTACGTCGATCTGACTGACCTGTCGGCGTTCGAAGCGGCGCTGCAGGACGACACACGCCTGGTGATTGTCGAGTCACCGACCAACCCGTTGCTGAGCCTGTCGGATCTGGCCGCCATCGCCCGGATCTGCCGCGCGCGCGGGATCATCAGCGTCGCCGACAACACCTTCGCCAGCCCGTATATCCAGCGCCCGCTGGAGCTGGGTTTCGACATCGTGCTGCACTCGACCACCAAGTATCTCAACGGTCACTCCGATGTGATCGGCGGTATCGCGGTGGTTGGGCAGAACCCTGAACTGGCGGAAAAACTCGGCTTCTTGCAAAACGCGATCGGCGCGATCTCCGGACCGTTCGACGCATTCCTGACCCTGCGCGGGGTAAAAACCCTGGCGCTGCGCATGGAGCGTCATTGCAGCAACGCGCTGGAACTGGCCAAGTGGCTGGAGCAGCAACCGCAGGTCAAACGCGTCTACTACCCGGGCCTGCCGTCGCACCCGCAACATGAGTTGGCCAAGCGGCAGATGCACGGTTTTGGCGGGATGATCTCGGTGGATCTGAACAGTGATCTGGAGGGCGCACGGCGCTTTCTGGAAAACGTGAAGATCTTTGCCCTGGCCGAAAGCCTCGGCGGTGTCGAAAGCCTGATCGAGCACCCGGCGATCATGACCCACGCGACCATTCCCGCTGAAACCCGCGCCAAACTCGGAATCGGCGATGGCCTGGTGCGTCTGTCGGTGGGTGTCGAAGATCTCGAAGACCTGCGCGCCGATCTGGCGCACGCACTGACGAAAATCTGATCCTGCAACAATGACAAAGCCCGCAGCAATGCGGGCTTTGGTGTTCGAGTAGGCGGCCAGTGCTGGTCTCTGGCTTACAAGGTTTATCGGGCCTCTCACAGTACAAAAGCAACCATGGAAAAAGAGCGGTGCTCTGCTGCCTCACACGGCATAAGGGCTGGATCTCAGCGCGGAGATCTTTCTAACCGTGTACCCTTCGGAACGCGCCCCACGTCCCCTTGCTATCCGCTTGCGCATCAGTCTGCGTCTTCGCCTACATCCTTGAGCCTAGCAAAAGCCACAAGATCCGCCTCGGTGTTTTTAGACTGATTTCCTTTTTTGCACTGGCCTGCAAGGAAGCTAAACGACTATCGCCTCAGGTCGCACTAGCACATTTGTGCTAATCGACCGCCCCGCCACCCGGCGTTATATTCCCTCGCACCCCCCGATGCTCCCCAACATTGCCGCTGTGCAGTGCGCGGGATCGTTGTGCCTGGAAATCAGAACAACACCAAGGAAGAAACACCATGAAACTGCATTCCAACCTCTGCAGAGTGGCCATCGTCAGCGCTCTGCTGCTTGGCGCCAGCGGCTGCCAGACCGCCAAGCCCACCGAAGCCAGCATGAAAGAGCGCGCTCAGACGGTCATCGGGAAACCGGTGTCGAAAATCGACAACATCCGCAGCGACAGTACCCTCACCTACTACACCGCCTACACCCCGGCCGGCGAGTACAACTGCGAGTTGCCCAGCGGCGCGATTGTCGCCGTGGCGAGCATGGGCATCATGAGCCCGCCACTGTCGTGCCTGCCGAAAGGCGCCTCGCCGATTCCGTTCCAGTAATCCCTCATCCCCGGTAAAGGACTACGTTCCATCATGAAAACCCTGATCGCAACTCTCACCCTCACCGCCCTCGCCTTGAGCGGCTGCGCCACGCCCAAACAGTGGGAAGCCACCGGCGGCAGCAAGAACGACGGTGTCGTCCAGGTCTCCTATGAATTGGGCCAGTTTGAAAGCGGCCAGACCAACGCCGCGCAAGGCCTGACTGTCGCGATGGAGCGCTGCAAGACCTGGGGCTACAAGAACGCCGAGGTGACCGGTTCGGAGAAAAACATCTGCCGCACCATGGGCCAGTTCAACTGCCTGCAAACCACCATCACTCAGGACTACCTCTGCAAGCGTTGAAATCAGACCTGCGCGACCGGCTCGGTTTGCCGGTCGCGCAGGCTGCGCAAGGTCGCGCGCAGCTCGGCCGGGCGTACCGGTTTGGACAGGATGGCAATTTGGCGGTCGTGCAAGGCCGCCTGTATTTTCTCGATGTCATGCCCGGTGATGATCATCGCCGGCACCGCAAAACCACGCTGGCGCCGCACAGCGTCAATGCACTCGATACCCGTGGAATGCGTTCCCAGATCGTAATCGGCGACGATGATGTCGCAATCGGTGACCAGACCCTGTCCGCTCAACTCGCCCTGCACCACGCAGCCCCAGCGCTCCAGCAGCGCGGACGTCGCCAGCAGCACGTTGCGGTCATCTTCCACCAGACACACCTTCAGCCCGGTCAACAGACCGACCTGCCGCACATCGTCACGATTGACTGGCAACTGGGGTGCCATGGCCAGCGGCAAGCCATACAGCGTGACCGCCGTGCCGCGCCCAAGCTGCGAGCGCAACGCAACATCGACGCCGATCAACTGCCCCAGACGCTTGACGATCGACAGCCCGAGGCCGACGCCTTCCACGTCTTTGTCGCGCACCTGACGCACCCGATAAAACTCCTCGAAGACCCTCGGCAGGTGCTCCTCGGCAATGCCGTTGCCGCGGTCATAAATCACGATGGCCAGCCCGGCGCCGCGTTTGCGCACGCCGATCAGCACCGGGCGTTGCGCGCCGTACTTGAAGCAGTTGGAGAGCACGTTTTGCACCAGGGTCGCGAGCACCGCCGGATCGCTCTGCACCCAGTGTTTGCAAGGGCGCAGGCGCAACTCCACGCCGGCCCAGCGCGCCGCCTCGGCGTTCTGGCGGATCAGGTCGGCCAGCCACTCGCCGAGATTGAACACCTGCGGCCTGGGCAGGATGCGCCCGTTGTCGAGGGTGTAAAGGTCGAGAATCGAACGGAACAACTGCGAGACGTTGAGCAACGAACGGTCGATGTTGTCGACCAGTTGCCGCTCCTGCTCGCCCAGCCGCGACTCGCGCAGGCACGCCGTGAACAGACCGATGGAGTGAATCGGTTGACGCAGATCGTGACTGGCCTGGGCGAGAAACCGCGACTTTTCCAGATTGGCCGCGACGGCTTCTTCCGACGCCTTGCGCGTGCGCTCCAGCAGCAAGTGCGCGTAGAACGGGATCACCGTGCTGGTGAGCATCAACATCAACACCATGAACGGTTGCGCCTGCCACACCGGCGTCAAGCGATACACCGCCAGCAGCGCCACCAGCGCCAGACCGGTGGCAATCGCCAGATAGCGCGAGCCGTAGCGCATGCCGTTGCCCAGATTGACCCAGATGATTACTGCATACAGCGGCAACGCCGCTTCACCGCCGAGCACCAGGCCGAAACAGGTGCCGGTGTAATCGTGGACCATGCCGAAAATCCGCCGCGCCGGGTAATGCCCGGGCCAGCGCGCAATGGCCTGGCGCAAGCCGACCGACACCAGCAGAAACACGAAGATGTAAGTCATTACCGGCAGATAAGTATCGAAGCGCTGACCCGGCAGCAAACCGAGCACGCCGATGTAAACCATGGCAATGCTGGCGATGATGATCCGCAGATTAGCTTGGTCGAGTTCGGTGTTTTTCTCGAACTTCATGGGCAACGTCCTTGTGCAACAGTCGTCAGATTCAACACCAATCGACAGGCGACCCTGGCGCGCGGTGCTATGGTGCATGCCATAAACAACACTGATCCAGGGAGGGTCACGCCATGACATGCCGCATCATCATAGCCGACGATCACCCGATGTTTCGCGAAGCCATGCGGCACACCGTGCAGCGCCTGCTGCCCGAAGCGACTATCGAAGAAGCCGGGGACCTCGACGCCGTGCTGGCCTTGCTGCCCAACGGCAGCGAGCCGGACACGTTGATTCTCGACCTGCGCTTCCCTGGCCTGACCTGCATCAGCCAACTCGCCGAGCTGCGCCGAAAACTGCCGCGCACCACACTGATTGTGGTGTCGATGGTGGACGACGAGGCGCTGATCGGTGAAGTGATGGCGGCCGGCATCGACGGTTTCATCGGCAAGAACATCGCCCCGGATGAGATCGGCCAGGCGATTCTCGCGATCCGTGAAGGCGAAGTGCTGGTCAGGTTTGCGCCTTCCGGGCTGTTGCCGCTGGAGACCGGCACCGCCCTCACCCCGCGTCAGCAGGATGTGTTGCGGCTGATCGCCCAAGGCAAGACCAACAAGGAAATCGCTCGGGAACTGGATATCTCGCCGTTCACCGTGCGCATCCATGTGTCGTCGTTGTTGCGCACGCTCAATGTGCCGTCGCGGGCAGCCGCGGCGGTGAAGTATTCGGGAGGCAGTGGCGCAATTTAAATGAACCCTGCGCGCCGAGGCTCACCTAACTGAAAGACCATCAGGAGGTAGCCCATGCAAATTGAACCCGTCTGGATCGTACTCGCCGCCGTTCTTGTGCTCATTGAATTGTGGGCGATCAACCGGGTGCGCAAAAGCGCCGGTAAAGGCAGCAACAAAGGCGTGTGGATTATCGCCATCGTGTTCGTGCCGTTGTTTGGCCTGATCGCCTGGGCACTGGCAGGGCCGAAACACGTTACGCAGGATTGACACAACAAAATCCCCTGTAGGAGCTGCCGCAGGCTGCGATCTTTTGATCTTGAAAGTCAAAAGATCGCAGCCTGCGGCAGCTCCTACAGGGAAGCAGTGTTTATGGATCAACCTGCGCCATCAACTCCGGCACCGATTCCGGCCGCTTGGCATAACGCTGCGCCAGCACCGCACAAACCATTAGCTGAATCTGATGGAACAGCATCAGCGGCAGAATCAACACGCCGATGGTGCTGCCGGCAAACAACACCTGCGCCATCGGCACGCCGGTGGCCAGACTCTTCTTCGAACCGCAGAACAGAATGGTGATGCGATCCTCCTGACTGAAGCCGAACGCCTTGCCCAGCAGGGTCGACGCCAGCAGCACCAGCGCCAGCAGGATGCAGCAGACCACCACCAACCCCAGCAGATCGACCACCGGGATCTGATGCCAGATGCCTTCGTTGACCGCCTCGCTGAACGCGCTGTAAACCACCAGCAGAATCGAACCCTGATCGACAAACTTCAGCCAGTTCTTGTTGCGTCCGACCCACGCACCGATCCAGCGGCGAGCGATCTGCCCGGCAATGAACGGCAGCAGCAGTTGCACGCTGATCTTCAGGATCGCATCGAGGGTCGAGCCGCCATCGCCGTGTACGTTCAACAGCAGGGTCACCAGTAACGGCGTGAGGAAGATCCCGAACAGGCTCGAGGCCGCCGCACTGCAGATCGCTGCCGGAATATTGCCCCGGGCCAGCGAGGTGAAGGCAATCGCCGACTGCACGGTGGCGGGCAATGCACAGAGGTAGAGCATGCCCATGTACAGCTTGTCGCCGATCAGCGGAGACAGCAGCGGTTTCAATGCCAGGCCGAGGATCGGGAACAGCACAAAGGTCAGACCGAACACCAACAGGTGCAGGCGCCAGTGGCCGGCACCGGCGATGATTGATTCACGCGACAGTTTGGCGCCGTGGAGGAAGAACAGCAGCGCGATGGCAATGTTGGTCAGCCAGCCAAACCCCACCGCGACCTGCCCGCTGGCCGGCAGGAAACTGGCCAGCAGCACGACGCTGATCAGGGTCAGGGTGAAGTTGTCGGGCAGGAATCTTGGGCGGGTCATGGTTTGCTCATCCGGGGGTTGCCAGTACGTGATTGCGACTCTAACGTGAGTGGGAATTACCGACTAACGCCGAAGAGCCAACAGATGCCGCCTAAAGGACATGAGAAAAGCTTCCGGCGCAGCATTCCCGGACTGCCCAGCCTGCCGCGTCCTCTATACGGGCGCACCGAATCGCTGCCCAATCGTGCACTGACCCGGCGCCACAGTCACCCGTGGGTGCAATTGTCGTACGCGATTCAGGGCGTGCTCGAAGTGCAGACCGGCGCTGGACGCTTCGTTGCCCCACCGGAGCGCGCGGTGTGGATTCCGGCGGGCGTACCGCACCGTGTGTTCAGCTCGCCGCACACGGAAATGCGCAGCCTGTACATCGACTGCAGCGTGGCCGGCTGGGCGCTTGAACGTTGTCATGTGTTGGCCGTCAGCGACCTGTTGCGCGAGCTGATTCGCGCGTTCAGTCTGGTTCCGGTGGAGTACGATGAGCGCGGCGCGCATGGCCGCCTGGCCCAGGTGATCCTCGATCAACTGGCCGAGGCGCCGCAGATCGACCTGATGCTGCCACTGCCCCAGGACAGCCGTCTGCGACAGATCTATCAAAGCCTGGAGCAACATCCGGAACAGCAGACCACGCTGCACCATTGGAGCGACAAATTCGGCGTCACCGAAAAAACCCTCAGCCGCCTGTTTTTACGTGACACCGGCCTGACCTTCCGTGCCTGGCGTCAGCGCTTGCGATTGCTCGGCGCACTGACCCCGCTGGAACGTGGCGAACGCGTCACCGACGTGGCTCTGGCCTGCGGTTATGACTCGACCTCGGCGTTCATCGCGGCCTTTCGGCAACAGTTCGGCGAGACACCGGGGGAATTTTTTCGCTGAGTTTTGTCGATATTTATCGAATTAGCACATGCCATTCGGCAAAGTTCAGGGTAGAGTTTCGTCCATACGAAATTCTCTATGCGTTTCGACCATAACCATAATGACCCACCCCTTTAGCGAACCTGTCGGCGGTAACAGCATGATCGAAGTCACTGAAGTCTCCATTGCTCAATTACGCGCGGCGCTCGAAGCCGGCCAGACCACCGCGGTTGAACTGGTGCAGGCCTATCTGGCCCGGATCGACGCCTATGACGGCCCGAACACCGCCACTGCACTGAATGCCGTGGTCGTACGCAATCCCGAAGCACTGGCAGAGGCCCAGGCGTCCGATGCACGCCGCGCCAAGGGCGAAACCCTCGGCCCGCTCGACGGCATCCCTTACACCGCCAAGGACAGCTATCTGGTCAAGGGGTTGACCGCCGCCTCGGGCAGCCCGGCATTCGCCGATCTGGTGGCACATCGCGACGCCTTCACCATCGAACGCCTGCGTGCCGCCGGAGCGATCTGCCTGGGCAAGACCAATATGCCGCCGATGGCCAATGGCGGCATGCAGCGTGGCGTCTATGGCCGTGCCGAAAGCCCGTACAACGCGGCCTACCTGACCGCGCCGTTTGCCTCCGGCTCGTCCAACGGTGCCGGCACCGCCACTGCCGCCAGTTTCTCGGCGTTCGGTCTGGCTGAGGAAACCTGGTCGAGTGGTCGCGGCCCGGCGTCGAACAACGGTTTGTGCGCCTACACGCCGTCACGCGGGGTGATTTCGGTGCGCGGCAACTGGCCGC
Source organism: Pseudomonas sp. 13B_3.2_Bac1 (assembly GCF_025466205.1). Taxonomy (NCBI): domain Bacteria; kingdom Pseudomonadati; phylum Pseudomonadota; class Gammaproteobacteria; order Pseudomonadales; family Pseudomonadaceae; genus Pseudomonas; species Pseudomonas sp. 13B_3.2_Bac1. The sequence continues at coordinate 106,539 of NZ_JANLOG010000152.1, read as the reverse complement.
TGACGCCGACCATGGACGTGGTGGTGCCGTACGCCCGAACCATGGCCGACCTGCTCGAAGTGCTCGACGTGGTGGTCGCGGAAGACCCTGACACCCGTGGCGATCTGTGGCGCCTGCAGCCGTGGGTGCCGATCCCGAGCGTCGACTCGGTGCGCCCGGCCTCCTACGCCGAGTTGGCCGTGAAGTCCGATGCACTGGCCGGCAAACGCCTCGGCGTGCCGAAGATGTACATCAACGCCGATCCTGAAGCCGGCACCAGCGAAGCCCCAGGCATCGGCGGCCCGACCGGGCAGCGCATCAACACTCGTGCGTCAGTGATCGACCTGTGGAAACAGGCCCGCGCTGCTCTGGAAGCGGCTGGCGCCGAAGTCATCGAAGTAGACTTCCCGCTGGTTTCCAACTGCGAAGGCGATCGTCCGGGCGCACCGACCGTGTTCAATCGCGGCATCGTCTCCAAGGAGTTCCTGCACCACGAACTGTGGGATCTGTCGGCCTGGGCCTTCGATGATTTCCTGCGCGCCAACGGCGATCCGAAGCTCAATCGCCTGGCCGATGTCGACGGGCCGAAGATCTTCCCGCACGACCCGGGCACCCTGCCCAACCGTGAGGGCGACCTGGCCGCCGGCATGGACGAATACGTGCGCATGGCCCAACGCGGCATCACCCCGTGGGACCAGATCCCGACCCTGCCGGACGGCCTGCGCGGTCTGGAAAAGACCCGCAAGCTCGATCTCGAAGACTGGATGGATGCACTGAAACTCGACGCGGTGCTGTTCCCGACCAACGCAGACGTTGGTCCGGCAGATGCCGATATCAATCCGGAATCGGCAGACATCGCCTGGAGCAACGGCATCTGGGTCGCCAACGGCAACCTGGCGATCCGTCACCTCGGCGTTCCGACCGTCACCGTGCCGATGGGCATCATGGCCGACATCGGCATGCCGGTCGGCCTGACCTTCGCCGGTCGTGCCTACGATGACTCGAACCTGTTGCGTCTGGCCTCGGCGTTTGAGGCGACTGGCTCGAAGCGCTTGGTGCCACCGCGCACTCCGGCGCTGGCCCGTGGCAAATAATTAACCCGAGGAGGCAGCTGCAGCCTCCTCGGGCACGCCAGATGACCGATCAGGTGCGCGCACTTGATCGGTCCTGATGGCGACAGTCATGTTATTTCGCGTCGTCATCATCCGGCTCGAATTTCATTTTCTTGCTTTCTCCCTTACTTTCAACAAGGCCGGCTTTGGGGAGCTGAAAGGTATAAAACGAAACCTCGGTGTTGTTTTTTGAGTCGCGCTTAAGCAGATACAACATGTCCTCAGACTCTGCGACCTGGCAGGCGGTGTAGCGGTCCAGGCTGCGGAAGGTCAAGGTGCGCTCCTCGCACTTCGCGGCGGTATCCAGGGCAGATTTTCTGCCCGACATCGAGGGTACGTGGACTGTCAGATACCAGGCCAGAATGGAAAATCCGGCCAGGACTGCGGAAAACGCGAAGAGTTTGAACACGATGTTCAATTCACTTGCACGTTGGCGAAACCTCACAAGCCACAGAGGATTTGTCGGGGACACCGGCAGCCTTCCCGGCCGCTCAGTCAAGGCAATGATCAATGAAACGGCAATGACAAATGCTATGGCGAACAGTAACGCGCCGATCATCGAGCCAAGTCCTGCAGCGCCATACGCAGCAAGCTTTTGACCACTGATATTCAAGCGGTCAAACGGCACATCCAGCACCAGATAATATTTTTCCAAATGAGCGTAGCCATTGAGTACGAATGCGCCGAGCATCGCCGCAATGAATAACGAAACCTCGATGCGCAAATATTTCCGGTAGCGTTCCAACCCCTCTTCTGCACGCAACTCATTGACTGGCTGATTCAATTACGAAACTCCCTTTCGTTGCCGGACAAGGCATTCGCCCGACCCAATGAAGGCGGCGATCATACCGCCATGAGCGCTTCATCAGTACAACACTTCGCTTTTCCCGAACTGTTGCTCAGAAATAAGCGATTTTTCTTACAACCAAATTCGCCGATAGCATGGCCTTGCCTGACCCTAATTCAATAAAAGCCAGGGAGCCAGCCATGCCAACCACCAACATCAATATCGGCGAACCATGGATGTGGGGCGCGTTTATCGTCTTCGTCCTCGCCATGCTTGCGCTGGACCTGTTCGTCTTCGGCGGACGCAAGGCGCACCGCGTTTCAGTGCGGGAAGCGTCCTGTTGGGTGATCGCCTGGTGCGCACTGGCCATGGCCTTTGCCGGTTTGCTCTGGTGGTATCTGCACGGCGAGTTCGGCGCCGAGATTGCCCAGCGCAAGACACTGGAATTTCTCACCGGTTATTTGATCGAGCAGTCGCTGTCGATCGACAACATGTTCGTCTTCGTGATGATCTTCAGCTACTTCGCGGTGCCACCGGAACTGCAACGCCGGGTGCTGCTCTACGGCGTACTCGGGGCGATCGTGATGCGCGCGGCGATGATCTTCGCCGGGGTGTGGCTGGTGTCGCAGTTCGAGTGGCTGCTGTATGCCTTCGGCGCATTTCTGATCTTTACCGGGATCAAGATGTTGATGTTCGCCGAGCAACAACCGGACCTCGATAAAAACCCGTTGCTGCGCTGGGTGCGCGGGCACATGCGGATCACTCAGGGCTTTCATGGCGAACGCTTTTTCGTGCGGCAGAACGGCGTGCGCTGGGCGACGCCGATGTTCCTTGTACTAGTGCTGATCGAAGCCAGCGACCTGATGTTCGCGGTCGACAGCATCCCGGCGATCTTCGCGGTTACCACCGATCCGTTCATCGTGTTCACCTCGAACATCTTCGCGATCATGGGCCTGCGCGCGCTGTACTTCCTGCTGGCAGACATGGCCGACCGCTTTCATCTGCTCAAGTACGGACTGGCGATTGTGCTGGTGTTCATCGGCGGCAAGATGACGCTGATGCCGTGGTTTCACATGCCAGTGGAATGGTCACTGGCGGTGGTGGGCGGGGTGATTCTGGGGTCGGTGGTGTTGAGTCTGGTGATGAGTAAAAACGCGCCACAAAACCTGTAGGAGTGAGCCTGCTCACAACGCGGTGCGGCATTCAATAAAGGTGTCGGCTGACCGACGCCTTCGCGAGCAAGCCCGCTCCCACAGGTGATAGTCAGTGGATGGAGGATCCGGGGCTGGCCGAGATCAAAGAGTGGGAGTGGGCTTGCTCACGAAGGGGCCGGCACATTCAGCATCCATGTTGACTGACCCGACGCCTTCGCGAGCAAGCCCGCTCCCACAGGTGATAGTCGGTGGATGGAGGATCCGGGGCTGGCCGAGATCAAAGAGTGGGAGTGGGCTTGCTCACGAAGGGGCCGGCACATTCAGCATCCATGTTGACTGACCCGACGCCTTCGCGAGCAGGCTCACTCCTCCAGAGGGTGTGCGGCTACTTGTCGGATTTGATGCTGGTCCACACCCGCGTGCGTACGCGCTCGAGTTTTTGCGGCAGTGGCTGGACCACGTACAGGGTTTTCAGCGCTTCGCTGGTCGGCGTCAGGTTCGGGTTGCCGGTGATGTCTTTATTCACCAGCGGCATCGAGTCCTTGTTCACGTTCGGGTAGCCGAGGAAGTCGCTGATCGGCGCAATGACTTTCGGATCGAGCAAGGTGTTGAGGAATTCATGCGCCTCTTCGACATTCTTCGCACTCTTCGGAATCGCGAAAGTATCGAACCAGATCGGCGCGCCCTCCTTCGGCAAGCGCCAGTCAACCACCACGCCGTTGCCCGCCTCTTTCGCGCGATTACCGAACTGGTAGAAGCTGCCGGAATAGCCGATGGCCACGCAGATGTCGCCATTGGCGATGTCGGTCATGTACTTGGCCGAGTTGAAGTAGGTCACGTACGGGCGAATCTTCAGCATCAGATCCTTGGCCTTTTCATAATCGGCCGGGTTCTGGCTGTTCGGGTCGAGGCCGAGGTAATGCAGGGCCAGCGGGAGGATTTCCGACGGCGAATCGAGCATCGCCACGCCGCAGGATTTGAGCTTCTCCATGTTCTCCGGTTTGAACACCAGATCCCAGCTGTCCACCGGCGCGTTGTCGCCAAGCGCGGCCTTGACCTTGGCCGGGTTGAAACCGATCAGCACCGTGCCGTACATGTAGGGCACGCCATACTGGTTGCCCGGATCGTTGGCGTCGAGCAACTTGAGCAGCGCCGGATCCTGATGACTCCAGTTCGGCAGTTTTGACTTGTCGAGTTTCTGGAACACGCCGGCCTTGATCTGGGTGTCGATGAACTGGTTCGACGGCACCACCAGGTCGTAGCCGGAGTTGCCGGTGAGCAACTTCGCCTCCAGCGATTCGTTGGTGTCGAAGGTGTCCCAGGTCACTTTGATGCCGGTCTTCGCGGCGAAATCCTTGGGCACCGACGGCAGGATGTAATCCGCCCAGTTGTAAACCCGCAGCTCGCGCTGCTCGGCGTGTACTGCGCTGGCCAGCAGCGTCAGCCCACACACGGTGGCACCCAGAATGCGTTTCATCGTGACCATGGTTGTTTCCCCAGAATGCGACGTGAGATCGATGGTTTTTATGTTCTGTACACGGCAGTGGCTGTAAAGGTAGCCAAGGGCAAGGAAGATCCAGCGTTTCGTTGTGGTTTCGATTCTTGCCGACAGCGTGGTCGCGGCACAGTGGGGGATGGGCCAAAAGGGGATCGAAATGGCCAATTTGAATGACCACCGTAATGCACAAGGGCTTAGCAAACATCATTTGTGGCGAGGGACCTTGCTCCCTCGCCACAGTTCTAACGATGATCGGCTCAGTCGGTATAACTCAACCGCGCCGCCCTGCTCTGCCGGGTCTGCCCGCGTGTGGCGAGGCAGTAATACAGCGGCACTGTCACCACCAGGCCAAACAGCCACGACAGATCCGCACCGTCCACCAGATTGGCGTACGGCCCGACGTACAGCGAGGTATTGGCGAACGGCAACTGCACGATGATGCCGATGAAGTAGGCAATGATCGCGTGCAGATTGAAGCGCCCGTAGATGCCACCGTCCGCACGGAAAATCGAGCTGATGTCATAGCTGCCGCGCTTGATCAGATAGAAGTCGATCAGGTTGATCGACGCCCACGGCACCAGCACCAGCAGCAACGCAAGAATCAGCCCGATGAACTGCGAAATGAAATCCGCCGAAGCGCCGAGCGCCACCACGCAGCAAGCCGCCAGCACCACGCCCGACAACCCCACGCGTACCTTGATGCTCGGCGTCCACTGGCTGGCGAAGGTCTGGATCGAGGTGATGATCGACAGCACCGCGCCGTACAGATTCAGCGCGTTGTGGCTGATGATGTTGAGCAAAAACAGCACCATCAGAATCGGTCCCAGCCACCCGGTGGACTGCTTGACCGCCACCATCGCCTCGGTGCCTTCGGGCGTTGCCAGCACCGCTACGGCGCCGAAGCTGAACGACAGAATCGTGCCCAGCGTCGCGCCCAGGTAAGTGGCCCAGAACGGTTTGGCGATACCGATATCCGCCGGCAGATAACGCGAATAGTCGGACACGTACGGCGAGAAGCTGATCTGCCAGATGATCCCCAGCGACACCGTCGCCAGCCAGCCCGACAGGTTGAAGCTGCCACGCGTCAGGAAATCTGCCGGCAGCTCATGGGCGAAGATGTAGATGAAACCGGCGAGCAGCGCGCTGCCCATCACCCAGGTGCCGATTCGGTTCAGTGTATGGATGAAGTTGTAGCCGATCACACCAATCGCCGTGGCCGCCAGCGCGCCAATCAGAATGCTCAAAGGGGCCGGCACCGACGGCGCAATGCCGACAATCGATTTACCGGCAAGCACGATGTTGGAAATGAAAAAACCGATGTAGATCAGCGCCGCAAAGAACACGATCAACAATGCGCCGTAGCGCCCGAACTGACCGCGACTCTGGACCATTTGCGGAATGCCCATGCGCGGACCTTGCGCCGACGCTAACGCAATCACAATCCCGCCGATCAGGTGCCCCAGCGCAATCGCCAGCAGCCCCCAGAGCAAGTCGAGATGAAACACCTGGACCACCATGGCGCCGGTGACGATCGGCAGTGGCGCAATGTTGGTGCTGAACCATAAGGTGAAAAGGTCGCGGGCCTTCCCGTGGCGTTCCGCGAGTGGGACGTAGTCGACCGTGTGATTCTCGATCAACGGATCTTGCCGGGACATCTGGGACATATGCATGAACTCGAGTTTGTCTGTTCTTATCTTTGTATGAAGCCAAACCGGGGGGACTCTTTGGCCGCCCCTCAGATGCAGACCATATTATGGTATTCCAAACATTTCACAAGACTGATCCGCAGTTTACGGCGCTATCTGATGCGCCATCCTCAATGATCCTGCGGCCTGCAGGCCAGCCACAAGCCCAATAAACGCTGAGTTTCCGACGAAAGAACCACGTTTATCGGTTCAGCAGAAAAGGCCTTGCAAAGCAAAAATACTGGTATACCATCAGACCAACAAACACATAAAAATCGCGTCACAACACCCGAGGACCGTCCAATGATCGATGCAGCCATCTACAAACAAGTCATGGGCTCGTTTCCGTCCGGCGTCACTGTCATCACCACGCTGGACGATGACGGCCAGATCGTTGGCCTCACTGCCAGCGCCTTCAGCTCGCTGTCGATGGACCCGGCCCTGGTGCTGTTCTGCCCCAACTACAGCTCCGACTCCTACCCTGTGCTGATCAAGAACAAGCGCTTCGCGATCCACGTCCTGTCCGGCGGCCAGCAGAGCGAGGCTTACGCCTTCGCCCGTAAAGGCAAGGACAAGGCGCAGGGCATCGAGTGGACGCTGAGCGAGTTGGGCAACCCGATCCTGGCCAACGCAACGGCTATCATCGAGTGTGAGTTGTGGCGCGAATATGAAGGCGGCGACCACGCGATCATGGTCGGCGCGGTGAAGAACCTGATCGTCCCGGAGCAGCACACCGGACCGTTGGTTTACTGCCACGGCAAGATGGGCGCCCTGCCCGTTCTGGCCTGATCGTCAGCCCTACACAAATCAACTGTGGGAGGGGGCTTGCTCCCGAAAGCGATGTGTTAGCCACCAGAGATGTCGATCGATCCACCGCTTTCGGGAGCAAGCCCCCTCCCACACAGTCTTGTAGCCTCAACAACAAAAGATCCGAGGAAGCGTCATGAAATTTTCCCTGTTCATCCACATGGAACGCTGGGACGAAAGCGTCAGCCACCGCCAACTGTTCGAAGACTTGACCGAACTGACCCTGATGGCCGAGGCCGGTGGTTTCAGCACCGTGTGGATCGGCGAACACCACGCGATGGAATACACCATCTCGCCAAGCCCGATGCCGCTGCTGGCCTACCTCGCCGCCAAAACCACCACCATTCACCTGGGCGCCGGCACCATCATCGCGCCGTTCTGGCACCCGCTGCGGGTGGCCGGTGAGTGCGCGCTGCTCGACGTCATCAGCAACGGACGCATGGAAGTCGGCCTGGCGCGCGGCGCCTATCAGGTCGAATTCGATCGCATGGCCGGCGGCATGCCCGCCTCCAGCGGCGGTCAGGCCCTGCGCGAAATGGTCCCGGTGGTCCGCGCCCTGTGGCAAGGCGATTACGCCCACGACGGCGACATCTGGAAATTCCCGACCTCGACCAGCGTGCCGAAGCCGATCCAGAAGCCGAACCCGCCAATGTGGATCGCCGCCCGCGACCCGGATTCGCACAATTTTGCCGTGGCCAACGGCTGCAACGTGATGGTCACGCCGTTGATGAAAGGTGATGAAGAAGTCGTCGACCTGAAGAACAAATTCCAGGCCGCGCTGGACAACAATCCAGACGTGCCGCGTCCGCAACTGATGGTGCTGCGCCACACCCACGTGCACACCGCTGATAACCCGGATGGCTGGAAAATCGGCGCGAAAGCGATCTCACGGTTCTACCGCACCTTCGATGCCTGGTTCGGCAACAAGGAAACACCGGTCAACGGCTTCCTCGCCCCGAGCCCGGAAGAGAAGTTTGCCGGGCGTCCGGAGTTTGAATTGGAGAGCCTGCACAAGACGGCGATGATTGGTACGCCGGAGGAAATTATTCCGCGGATCAAGTATTACCAGGAACTGGGGGTGGATGAGTTCAGTTTCTGGTGTGACAACAGTCTGCCGCATGAGGAGAAGAAGAAGTCGTTGGAGTTGTTTATCAGGGATGTGGTGCCGGCGTTTCGGTGAGCTGACTTGTAAAAAACCGGGCATCAGCCCGGTTTTTTTATAGGTGTCTCCGAAACAGTTCTAATATCAAAGGAAATTTTGCAATCAACAATTCAATACTGGTAATCCGAAAAGAAAAATATCGCATACAAAATGAAGGCAAAAATTGCCAATGCCGCCCGTCCGGCAGGGTCAGCATCCCTGCCTAATCCACCGGGTGCAATGGCAACCGTTGCCCCTCTTAAATAGTTATAAACACCTTGAGCAAACCATAACTGAACAGCAATTATAGTAAAAAAACGCCCCCAACTGCCATTGAACTGAAAGTAGCCATTGAGTAGTGCTGCGAGCATTAGACTCACCCCCACCCAGTCACGGCATTTAAATAGCAAGCTGATTATTGATTTACTTGTTATAGGCATCGACAGTTCTTTTAACGATATGATCCCAAACGTCCTGCGCACCCGAAAAATTGGGTTAACGGGGGGCTGGGCTAACGTGGTTGATGGGGTCAGACGAAATTTTCGGAGGGCTTTCTAAACGTAGGCTGTCCCCATTTACCCCTTTCCAAGGTATGTAGCCTTGCAACTTAACAACCACCTAATTGCCTACGATCATACAAAGCGTAACTTCCAATAGTCCCTGCCATCCACTATCCAGTATCTTTCATGCGCGGGAATCAGAAAACTAAAATCATAGCACTCAGAAATCCAATCCGCATAAACATATTTCTCGTGAAACCGACCTTCATCCATATGCATAAATATCTTTCGATCAAAATTTATATAGAAAGTTGGAAGGCGCGAACTAACAACGTTGGCCAATTTATACAAATCGGCGCTCAAACCTTTACCTGTCAAGTAGTAACTCTCAATTGCCTCAAAGACAGTTTCATCGGCCCCAACAAAGCCCTGCAAATCCAACGACGATAGTATTTTCTTTCGCGAATCATCAAGATACTTCGGAAAATTCTCCGACGTCAACTGCGCAAGCCCTCCCCTGTAGTTTTGGCGAAACTGTTCATAATGTTCCTTTTGAATTCCTCCATTTTCCAGAGAGGCGCTGAGACTGATATCCATATCCAAAATAAAATTATCTTTTTCATCCACAACCCAGAAGCATTTTTCAGAATGAACAAAAAAACAGATATTTTTTTCGCCGTCCCACAGTTCATCAAAAATCACTTCACTTACGGTCATTTTAATTAAACTCTTAAAGAAAAATTGGACAGATTTATTTTTAAGCGGATTTTCAATCTCTTTACGACAAGAATAAATATGTCATCTTTAGCGTGCCAACTTGACCCTATTCGCAGCCTATCACTTACTGTCGAGGTCTTCGCTGGACACCCTGAAAGAGTGAAAATTGAAGGCTATTTTCTCGTCTTCTTCATCCATCAGCTCGTACCGAATCCGATCCAGCTCGCCTTCAACCCGTGTTACACATAGATCCATGAACTGCGTGAGACCACCACCAAATTCCCGGATTTTGAAACCACCTACGTTATAAAAATTTATTGCAATATTTTTTGCTCCGGGATGCGAAGACTCCGCCAACTTCATCAATAAGTTGTAACTGGAAAAACCCTCTTCCGAATCTAGATGAAGACTTTCCACATAAACATATTCGCGCAATAATTTATTCAATGCTTCGACATTGCTCAATGGTTAACCCTCGCATTCGCCTTTCGGCCAATTTCGTCCGTAAACCGTAACCGGTGACCTCTTCGTGTCGTCAGGGATATGGTGATGGCATGCTCGCTGAACCGACACCCGCTCTCTGACCATACAAGTTAACGGGGACAGACCACATTTTCCGAGTGCTTTCTAAACGTGGCCTGTCCCCATTTATTAAAAAAAGAAAAATGGGTCAGATCTAGTTTTGAATAAATAAATCCGACACCTATAATTATATACCTCCTCGAGCTTAGCCTTTAATAAACTCTTGTTACGGCTTAAAATCATCAACAGTCTTATTCCGCCCAATCAATAGAGGCACTACAAAATCGGAGTCTAATTCCATTAGAAACACAATAGCATCGTAGATTTTCCAGCGGTGCTTTTCTGGAAAATCAATAATGGAGATCAAGTGCCGCTCAATCATAGGCAAGTATTCCAGATACTTCTCTCGCCGCACAAAGGAATACAACTCTGATATTTCAAAAGGCCTGTCGTTTGCCAACGAGATAATTTTCGAGAGCAGTTCATATACATGAGGCCGGGCCACGTCCTTCCCTTGTGCGCCGGCAACATTGGCGAAATACATGGTCACCGCCATCAATACTTGCCGATAAGTATCATCATACCCATAAAGCCTATGAATATACGTCCCCTCAATGACTTCAGGCCTCTCTAGACCTTTCTGCAAGGCCACTAAACCTTCATATTCTCCCCAACTTGCCAGTAGTTTTGCAGCCAAGAAACGCTCTGTTTCATCATTACTATGGAGCATCAATTCCTTGACGGCACTACGTCTTGCCTCCGGAATATCTCCCGCATCCAAATCACCGGCTTCGGCAGCATAATCGGCATTATCCGGAATACTGTGAAGCAACTCATGTGTTTTCGGATCCATAGTTTTCAACCTATTACTTTCCCATTTACCTTGCGTCACAGGCTTAGCCTGATTTTTAGCAAACTTTCGGCCACAGCTCTATCAACTTCTTTGAATACAACTTCCAACTCGTGTCCATCGCCACCAATCCAATCAAGGACCGAGTCACGTAAAATCTCGACATATATCTTTAGGTCGTCTCTTGGCAATTCTGGGGGTTAACGGGGACAGACCACATTTTCGGAGTGCTTTCTAAACGTGGTCTGTCCCCTTTACCCTCCCCTTTACCCCGGCGTGTTGTGTATCTGGCGTTGCCGTTTTTTGCTGAAGTTGGACACCATCCCTCAAAAGACTGGGGGAAGAGTCTCTGACATTGGAATGGCAGCCTGCAATGAGGAAAATCAACGGAAGCGAAAGTGCGGTTTTAATCAATTTTTATTACCCTTCCAAAGTGGGCAAATTTATCGACCTCAATAAACCTGCCCTGAAGCACCGTTAAATAATGTCAAAAAGTTGTAAGTCCGACTGGACCTGCAAAGCATCCTGTTCAGGTAACTGCGACATAAGAAACGCTAGCCCATACACCTCAATAATTCCTTTGATATGGGCAACCGCAAAATCAAAGGCGACCTTGGGCTCTCTTCCCGCCGACAACACAAGTCCGGCAGTCTGGAACATCAGATTTTCAACTGGAGTAACAAAACTTTCTTCCATCTCATTTAATGCATACCCGACTTCAAGCTCCCCTTCAACCCAGGAAAAACCCGACTTTTTGTTCTTCCTGATTTTAGCTCTGCAGTAAATGGGATAGTAGTAAAACATTCGCTGCATTATTTCTTTATAACTTAAAATCGCTGACATCGATCAGTCTCTCACGTAAAAAGGGACAGATTTATTTACGATGACCTTTATCGCCAAAAAAACAATCTGTCAACGTTGTCGTGTCATCAGGATGTGGTGCTGACGTTTCGCTGAACCGACACCCGCTCTCTGACATGACAAAAAGCCCCAAGCAATTTGGGGCGTTTTACTCCAAATTGGAAAATTGTATATTCCTACGTGAGAAATCAATCACTTTTAAACCAACGTCATCCCCGCGCCAACAAACGGGTCGCAAGTTTTGACATTTCAGCATTCTCAACCTTAGCCAACAAACGTAACTTCTCTTTAGCATTATCGGTGCCGATCTCATGCAGAGCATGAATGCATTAACACCTAGTGCATGCTCGGATACGATATAAGGATAACAAGTAAGTGCTGCCCTGAACAAATAATCAACGGCCGCAGGAAATTTGAAAACCTTCAATTCCCTTGCGCTGTTCTCGTGGCTGAAGTGTCAGTCTTCAATCAGTAAGTGGCATAAAACATTGGCACAGTCCTGAGAGGGTTAACGGGGACAGACCACATTTTCGGAGTGTTTTCTAAACGTGGTCCGCCCCCCCATTTACTCCAAATTGATCTGCCGCCTTTAAATTATCATAAAATCAACTATAAAGCCGATTAAAAATTGAATCCACCTCACAGCTTCTAACAATCTGATCAGACGTAAAATCCAATACATCCGATACGACCACAACCCCTTTTAGCTCTTCGGGGAAATCATCAATACTCGCATACACAGTTGGCATCAGGTAGCGGAAATAATCACCCATTTCAGTTTTCCCGCTATAACCAACAGGATAATCCTCACCTTGAACACTACCCTCCACTGCATGATAAACGTAAAAACCCTTTATCGAAGGAATCGAGCACTCTGATAACTTTTTATCAAATGCAGATCGCTGTGCAATAACTGATTCGACCTCTTTACGAGACTTATCGCCCCCAAATCTACAGATTGAATACAAATCAAGAATTGCAAGTCCTCTTTTGTTTTCTGGATAACTGACAACCCCCGAAGACTCTTCCCACATATATTCATTTAACCGGTCAAGCTTCCCCTCTAACTCCGACACCTGTAGCAAAACCTTGGGAAGCTTTCCAAAACAGTTATTTACCATAACGGCTACCAATCCGTTTTTATCCATGGCAAACCACGTAATTATTTCGCCAAAACTCGGTTGCCAATCTATATCTAAAAACATCACTTTCTCTCCGGCCAAACAGCATTACAGTTCGGACATGTTTTAATAACTGCATCCCCGGTAACGGCACCATTTTCTCTAACAGTTCGAGGACGCAGCGCGCTAGTAAATTTCACTTCACCGGGATTTACACCCTGCCTCACTAGTTTGTCAACCGCTGAAACCTCTGCACAAGCACCAGCGACGTTTCGACATAGAGTCGTTATCTCGCCAATTTTCACACCAAGCTTTGACTCTAAATAGTCAACAGTACGAAAATCTAATTGATCAGCACTAATTTTTCCATTACTGCTTCCTACCGCGATTTTCCCCGTTACTGGGTCGTAGGCACTAATCATTGTTGCTATTTTAGGATTAACGGGGACAGACCACATTTTCGGAGTGCTTCTAAACGTGGTCTGTCCCCATTTACCCCTCCAGAAGGACTAGGCAAATAAATCCGCCCCCTTTACTGCTCGCAATTTACCAGTACGCAAGTATCACCAGACTTCACAACCAAGCTAATCGGTTTTTTGGTCATACCATCATCAGTTGATATTTCAACCAACAAATTTTGATTTTCGAAAGATTGCAACTCAACGATAAGTTGCTTAATAGTTCTCCCACGACCAACCCAGTCGGGAGTTATTTTATCGCTCATTTCAATCTCCAATGCGATTTAAGTTTGCATCGTAGGGTCCTGATCGTGTCTTTTTACTACCAAGAGCCTTAACTGAATCTGCCATCTTCCAAGAAGGTTAACGGGGACGGTTAACGGGGACAGACCACATTTTCGGAGTGCTTCTAAACGTGGCCTGCCCCCATCTACCCAGCTTTTGCACCAAATAGCCTCGGCTGGACCTGGGCTATTTGTTATTCGAAACTAGAAAGAGATCTTACCTAAGAGCTCTTTTACTTTCGCAGTATCTTCAGGATGGTGTTGAAGATATTTCTCACAAGCTAATCTAATGTATTCAAAGCAAACAGCTTCACTCACGACAACTGTGTCTTCATCTTTAGGCGGATAGCCATAAGCAAATTCAACCCCTTCAAAATGCTCCTCATCAAATGGACTATTTTCATCAGGGAAGTTACAGTACGCCCCATCCGTACTGAAACCCCACTTCTTAACGATATAGCCAACCGCTTCAACGAAATAGCCATCATTATACATTCTATCGAAATACCCTTTAACGGCCCAATAAGGATCTGACTCACCGTATGGCTGACCGAACAATTCTTTCATAAGCACCTCACCTTTACTTCGGGTGGAAGTTTGTCACCGTCCCTGTAGCTTTATCTAAATACACCCTAAAGGTGACGCTTCCTGCAATAGAGTCATATTGACTCACCCTTTAGATAGCGCTTCCTTATAGCCAGTGGCTGCGGCCTGCTGCCCTAGATCAAGAATTTTCTGATCGGTAAATATTTTCGGATCATAAACAGTTTTCGGGAAGACCTTGTCTTTAAAACCAGGTTAACGGGGACAGACCACGTTTTCACTAGATGGTCGACTTTTTCGGCCGTCCCGGGTTCCCCCTCTGCACGCGGCGACCGAGCATTGTTTCGACCTCAACAGCAAATTTTGAACCGCCAAAAACATTATTTCCATTGGTCGCCTCACGAACCTGGTCAACCAATTCAGAATCTAAGTCATTTTTGAACAGTTCGCGGTAAGCATCTGCCGGGTGCCCGCCCCGCCGTCCAAGCGCCAAATACTGTTCGTGAGGGGTAACAATGTGTGAGCGTTCTGATTGTGCATTAACACGGTAACTTGACCAGCGATATTCTGCTGGATGAATTACCATTTTCGCTCTAACGGGATTCATTTCGATGTATCGATAACAGCACAACAAATATCGTTCACTTTCAACAAGGCAGGAGCGATACCGGCCTTCCCACAAACTTCCGCTGCGACCATACGTACGATTTATATATTGGACGTATCTCTGGCCAACACCTTTCATTAGCAGGCTTGCGCTGTTGGCATTATGAGGACTTACTAACAAATGAACGTGATTAGTCATTAGGCACCACGCATGAATATCACAATTACTTTTTAAACCCTGCTCGACCAAAAGCTCCAGGTAAAAAAGGTAGTCTTCCTCGGTAAAAAAACAAACAGATCTATTATTTCCTCGTTGAATCAAGTGCAGTGGTACGCCTGGTATCAAAACTCGGGGTCTACGCGGCATCAATGAGTCCTTTCAATTGGTCAAACTGAAAGCTTAGCGCGCTGCAAGACTCAAATGACGGCAAAATTTTACGGATTGTTTCAGCCGATTACATTAAACGCGGCCTATCCCCATTTACTCCCTATAAACAATCAAGCCAATCATCGGACTTTATGCCTTGATTCTTCCTAAGAAACTCATCATACCGAGGCTTGTTCTTCTCAAAACTGTCATCCTCAAGTTCTATACAAATAAAGCTTCCCTCTCTCTCTTCAACAAATATAGAGGTTGCCTTAACCTTTGCCGGCAAGACATCCTCTAAAACACCGGCAATCCTCGCCCGATGAAAAATAGAACTTTTTCCGCCACCCAAAGGAAGAATTTTATCCATTATGGAAAACATTATTTCCGGCCTGGATATTTCAATCCTATCACCTTCCTCGTAATTTTTCAGAATACTCCTCAGGCACGAGAAAGGGCCTAAAACCAATAACCACCAGCCACCCTTCCAACTCAACAACGTCGCCAATATTCATGACTATTTTCCTAGGTCAACGGGTAGGTCAACGGGGACAGACCACATTTTCCGAGTGTTTTCTAAACGTGGTCTGTCCCCATTTACCTGTCCCCATTTACCCCTCGCCTGCTCTTCCAAGGAGGCGCTACTGTTAATTCGGGCTGGGATTTCTGCTTCTTTAGACAAATACCAAGCTCTAGCCTCTCTATCAGTTAAGTTTTTTGGCTGTGCTAGATCATCCCACCATTTAGCGTAAGACGCAGAGTCGTCTATCGCTTTTGCACCAAATCAATCTACGAGATTAAATCTCTGGATTATTTTTTTAGACAAAGCACTTGCACTTTTCTCCATGGAAATAAAACATCCCTCAAAGGATCCACTAGTCAAAATCAAGGTGTTGCCTTCATAACAAGCTGAAACCAATACTGAATATGGGCCAAATCTACGGGCTTCTTCTTTGATCCTCAGAGTTTTTAAGACGACACTCACAAACTCTTCGAACCTTTCCTCCTCATAATCATCGAAAAATATGAAATGATTAGTTTCAGAACTTGACTCGGAGAATCGAAACATAAAATTACATCCCCAACCCATCATTAACAGACGTTCGAGAAGACTGTGACTTTTCTATGATCTTCGACCACAATTCATCTCCTGATAGACCTTGCCCAGAATATTTATCCACAATTTCACTCCAAGTTCTATTTGGGTCAGTCTTATTCAAGGAGTCAGCCAATGTCCTGTTAGACATTAACTCTCGTGCCGTTGACCTCAAATCATTTCTCATATCAAAAGCCTGCTTCGCCTGCTCTTCCAAGGAGGCGCTACTGTTAATTCGGGCTGGGATTTCTGCTTCTTTAGACAAATACCAAGCTCTAGCCTCTCTATCAGTTAAGTTTTTTGGCTGTGCTAGATCATCCCACCATTTAGCGTAAGACGCAGAGTCATCTATCGCTTTTGCACCGGGCCCTTCCTTCGTGTCGGTAGCACCGTCCTTCGTCCCTCCTTTCCCGCCTTTGCCCCCTCCAGGCAACTTGATTGTCGGCCCCATCGCGGACACGCCCATCGCGAAGCCTTCGACGGCCGCCATCGCCACTTCGTGACTGATACCAAGTGTCTGGACCAGCGTATCGGCAATGGCCGCGACGGTATGGCCAGCGGTAATACCGGCCAACATGTTCTGGAAGCCATTGTTCTCGGTAATCAACAGATCAAAAAAATGCGCCGCTTCAGGCGATGCAGAGGCCGCCAGGTCCTTGAGTTTCTGGGTTTTAGCCTCTGCTTCCGCAACCAGATTGGAGAACGTGGCGCACTGACCAGGATCGGCCGCACACTTTGCAACCGCCTCGATATCCTGCTTCTGGCTCAGTTCATGGTACTCGCCATAAGCCTTGTTTGCGCAGGTAGAGTCACTTCCGCAGTTGATCATCTCCTTCGCTGCTCGCTCAAGATCCGAGTGAGACAGGAAGTTGTACTGGGTTGCGGTTGCAGCAATATTCGCTGCGATGTTCGGGTCGGTACCCGCAACCACTGCAGAAAGCACGGCGATCAACTGGGACATCGCCAACAAATTGGCTTTTGCCTGGTCCGCACCCGGCATATTCGGAACGTAATTATCAGGAAGTATCAAGCCCGCCAGGTATTGCACCATGGCTTCGTTGGCACCTCCAGCGAGTGCACCCGTCTTGAAGTCACCGCCCATTGCCATGGACTTTAAGCCGCCCACTAATGCATGTGCGGCAATCTTGGTCGGACTGCCGTCGACCAGATTGAGGTTACCGACCTTGTTGGCAGCAATAGCGCCACCAATGTCGATAACAGCGCCCAGGATATTATTGATGAAGTTATCACTCAGGCTGCCACCCTGTAGAGCCGTCTGGGCGAGCGTGTCGGCACTCGTCTTGAGAACAACCTGCCCGGCACTGTTCCAGTCGAACCCAAGCTCCGTCGGGTTATAACCAAGCCCCGTGCCGATACCGCCCAGCATCCCCGAGAGTACGTATCCCTGCAGGTTTTCGCTGCTGAAGACATCCTTAAGAACTGAGCCCAGATCGCCCTTGTTACTGATGGCGCTGTTAGCTGCTGTGGTTTCCACAGCAATCAATACAGCGTTGGCAAAACCTGCCGAGAATGTACCTGCAGTGGCCCCGATCAAACCGGCGCCCGCGCCGCCCGTGACCGCTGCCAACATGATTGCCAATGCCAATTGTGCGGCGACACCAAGTCCGGATGTCGAGTATTTGAAGCTCTTGTGAATTTCCTCCACACGGCGCCAATCAACATCGCCGCGCAGTTCTGCCTCTTTAAGCCACGCCAGTTTCGGATCAGCCGCGACCATCGTGTCGATGGTCTGGCTGACACTTTTCTGGTCGATCTGTTTGATATCGATCTTGAGACCATCAACCGCTTTGATTACAAGCTTTCCGTTGGCAATCAACTCGCTCTGGCGCAGGGTCTCATCGGTATTGCCTCTACCTTTGGCGGAGTTCCAGCCTGCGTTGCTATTGCTCTTGGTATGGCTCTCGTCATGGAGGTCCTTGACCCCCTCAAACGTAATGACGCCGCCACTGTCCAGAGTGAGATCGTTGCCACTTTCAAGCTTCGCTACCTGATAGCGCTGATCACCGTCACTTTTTAGCGTCAGGTTACCGCCAGCAGAAATTTCACTGCCCACATGGGTGATCTTGGTAACTTCATCGCGCTTGGTTTTGAGGCTGCCAAAGCTGCCTTTTTTCTTTTTGTCATAGAGCGAATAGTCACTGTCCTGTTTGGCAAGAATTTCCAGATTATCGCCAGCCACCAGATAGGCTTCATCTCCAGCAGTCACGCGACTGGAAACCACACTCAAATCTTTACCGGCGTCCAGCCTGACGTCACCGCCGGCTGAAATACCGGACATGACCTGGCTGACATGGTCTTCCTGGACGGTGAGTTTCTTGCTCTTGGATAGCGAGTGCTCTTCATCTGCCGCCGATGTGATCAGCAGATCTCCGGTTGCCTTGATGGCAACGTCGCGCTTGGCGTCAATCTGACTCGCGATAACACTGATATCGCGTTTGGCATCAGCCATGAAGTCACGCCCAGCATCAATGTCAGCACCCAGTTGGGCGATGTCGCTGCTGTTGTGCCGATCGTCATGGAACACGCTGTTGGTGACTTGCACCGACGACACGTTAATGTCACGACCCGCATTCAGGACCATGTCCTCGCCGCTTTTCATCACGCCACCGGTGATGTTGATGTCGTTGGCCGCTTTGACGGTCAAGTCATTGGCCGCCTCGATCCGCGCCGCGTTATCGGCATAGTCATGATGCTGGGTGCCGAAGCGGGTGCTGTTGTCGGAGGAGGTGATGGTGCGTTCGTTGATCACATCCCCGGTGCGAGTCGTCAGGTTCACATCGCGCCCGGTGATGATCCCGCCGGACTTGTTGACGATATTGTTGGTCGCCAACAGATCCAGACGGTTGCCCGCCTCAATCACGCCACTGTTGACCAGATCCTTGCCCGCCGTCGCCGACAGATTATTCGTCGCCTTCAACGTCCCGACGTTGTCCAGGTTCTCACCGGCGATCAGCGTCACATCATTACCGGCAATCAACGCCCCGGTCGGACCCAGACGGCCATTGGCCTGCGCCAGATAAACCACCGGCACCAGCACTTTCTCACCGTTCACTTCGTGCTCTTCGAGCCAGACGATGTCGTGGGTCAGCGCCGCGACTTGCTGCGAGGTGAGGCCGACGCCTACCGACAGGTTGAGTGCGTCCTTACTGGCGATGGCGTTGTTCATCAGGTACTTGAACATGCCCTCGTTGGAGGTCTGGCCGTCGATGAACGCCTGGCCGGTGCGTGCAGTAACGGCTTGCTGGATCAGGCGTTGTTCGTAGAGGCCGTCGCCGAGGCGCTTGGCGCTCTGGTCGGGGTCGTAGCCGAGTTTTTCCAGCAGGTAGTCGGAGCTCATGAACGACTTGAGGTCGGTCAGCACCGGGTTGGTTTCGATCAGGTATTTGTGTGCGTTAGACGGCGCCTTGGTGTCCGGCAGACCGGTGACGCGGGTCACCGGACGGGTGTCGATCGACTCCATAGCGTCGTTGCCACGGTCTTTCATGCCCGGGCCGGCGGGTTTCACTGGCACGTTGACGTCGACCGTGCTGGCCACGGCCTGCACGATGCTTGGGGTGCGGTGGAACGTATCCACTGCGCGCGTGCTGTCGGAGACTGCGGGCGGTGCATCAATAAAAAGATTACGCGGGCCGCCGCTGCTGCCGGCGACAACGTGTGCTTCGGTAGCGACGGTTTGCCCGCCCACGGTCCAGGTCGGCGCCGGGCCGATCGCGGCGATTGGCGCGGTATCCGTGGCGCCCTGCCCGCTCAGGCGGAACAGACCGTTCTCCCCGGTTGGCAGGGAGAAGCCTGGCAGGGACAGCGGGTTGACCTGCTGTTGGGCGAGGTCCGGTGGCAGCTGGCTGTTGATGCGGATAACGGTGGTGCCGGTGTTGCCAACGTTGGTGTTACCAACTTTGTTGGTGCCTCCCGCCGAACCGTAGTCCTGGTGGATAACGCTGTTTTCCAGTTCCTTGGCAGCCGTGATCGAAACGTTACCACCCGCCTGGATGACTGCATTGCGGCCAGTGTTGGTGCTGGCGGCACCGGTGCTGTCCACGGCGACTTCAGTGACAGACTCCGGTTTGTACTGGGTCAACTGGCCAGGCAGTTCAACCAGATTGTTCGGGTCGTACAGGGAGGGGGTTGTGGTTTCAAAGCCGTAGTTCAGACCTGGTATCGCGTTGCCCCATCCACGCAGCTTACTGACGACCGCGCCGGTTTCGCTGTCCTTGAGTGTTACAACGTCAAACCACTCGCCGTCGCGCCCCCCTTCTCTGATAGTCGTGGACTTGGGAACGGCCTTACGTATGCTGCCTCCCGCTCCGATGTAATAAACAAACGGAAAATCAGGGTTATTGCGCTGGTTGTAAGGCATTACGACACTGTCAAAAAACCGCTTGGTACCACCGTCGGTCATGCTGAGTACGTAAGTACTTGTGCGTTCGATGGTGCCGCTTTTCGCCCCGATGTTTTTGAGACTGTCAGCGGTGATATTGATATTGCCGCCAGCAGCGACGGTGCTTTTGATATTGAGAAACGTACCGCCCTGGAAAACAAAATCCTTGCCGACATTGAGCACTGCCGAGGCGCTGCTATCAGCGTCCGTACTTTGATAAAACTCTTTGGCCATCAGCGTGAAGACGTAATTGTCACCCTGGCAGTCATTACAAATATTGGCGATATAACCCGAGATCAATTTGCGATCGCCCGACATCACCGGACCTTCGGTACGGTTCTCGAAAACATCGGCATTGATCTCGAACCCGCCACCGCTCTCCATCGAACCGGAGATGTTGTAGACCCCAGCAGCCCGCGCGGCGCCGCCGTAACCCTTGATGGTCACATTCCCCAACCCGTAGAAATCACCGTTCTGGTTGGTCAGATTGCCGACACTGAGCGTCATGTCGTTGCCGCTGAAAATCAGCCCGCGATCATTGAGCAACGAAGGTGTGTTGATGTTCAGGTTCTGCGCCGCACCGAGGGTGCCGTAGTTGGTCACACTACCGGCATTGACGGTCAGGTCTTCACTGGAGGTGATGCGCCCGGAATTGATGAGTGCCCCGCCCACACTGATGGTCGAGGTCGCACCCGCGGCAAAACTGCCGCCCGCGCCGATGTTCATCTGTGCAGCGGAGAGGTAAGTCCCGCGCTGGCTCGACAGTCGGCCATTACCGCTGTAGCCACCGCTCAACTGCATGTCGATCAAGCCATCACTGGCGATCAAGCCATCGTTGGTCCAGTTGCCGCCACGCACCTGCAAAAGATCCGAGGCCAGCAACTTGCCACTGGCAGTCTGGCTGAACTGCCGAACATTGACGTTCAAACGTCCAGCCTGGATGACACTGCTGTTGTTCCAGGTATCGGCATTGAGTTCCAGCAGCCCACCGGTGGTGATGCTGCCACCCGCACCGATCACATTGGCCGTGGAAATTTCGAACTTGCCGCGGCCGACGTGGTTGAGCTGCCCGCCGTCATTGAGGAAGCTGCCGACGTTGACGGTCATGTCGGTGTTGGCGGTTTCCAGTACACCGTTGCGGTTGTCGAGTTGGCCGCCGATCTGGAAGTCGGTCTTGCCCCAGTTGCCCAGCGAACGCAGACGACCATTCTGGTTGTTGACGCTGGCCGCCCTGACGGCGAGTTGCGTGTTGCTTTCAATGACGCCCGCAACGTTGCTCAGCGCGCCGCTGAGGCCGAAGTCGATGCGCTCGCCGGCGATCTGCCCGGCACCGTTGTCCAGGCTGGTGCCGCTGACGCTCACCAGACCTTTGGCATAAAGCACACCGTTGCGGTTATCGAACCCGGCCGTGGTGATGTTCGCGTCTGTCGCTTGCGCGGAGATGCGTCCGCCGTTGTTGTCCAGCCCGGCCAGTGCCGACAGCTTCAGACCCTGTGCCTGAATGATGCCGCCCTGACGGTTGTTGTTGAGGTCGTAGCCATTGCGCAGCACACCCACCGTGCGCGCTTCGAGAGCGCCTTTGATGCTGGACAGGATGCCGCCGCGGTTATCGATGTTTGCGGCGTTGATGCTCACATCACCGTTTTGCGCGATGACTTTGCCGCTCTGGTTGTCGAGGTCGCCGCTGATATCCAGGGTCAGGCCGCTTTCGCTTTGCAGCGCACCCTTGCCGTTGTTCAGGCTCGCCGCCTTCAGTTGCAGCGCGGAGTTCTGGCTGTAGATCAAACCGTCAGCGTTGTTGCGCACTGCGCCGCTGGCGGTGATCTGTAGCAGATCATTGGCGGCGATGGTGCCTTTGTTGCTGTTGTCCAGCGTGCCGGTCGACAGGTTCAGATTCTTCTGGCTGGCGATCTGGCCGTTCTGGTTGCTCAGGTCAGTCACGCCCTTGATCAGCACAGGGCCCGCGCCAGCCAGTCGGCCACCGTTGTTGTTGAGGTCGCCGCTGAGGTTGAGGGTGATCGCGTCGTTGCTGGCGACCTGGCCGCCACTGTTGTCCAGTCGCGAAACCGTGGCGGTGATCGCTTGCTGCGCATTGATCGCGCCGCCGACGTTGGTCAGCGCCATGCTCAGCAGATCCAGCGCACCGTCGCTGGCGATCAAGCCGCCCTGACTGTTATTGAGCGCGCCGCTTAGCGTGAGCGTCTGCCCTGCTCCGCTGCTCAAAATACCTTTGTTGCTGTTATCGAGGCTGCCGGCCTTGACGGTCAGGCTGCCCTCGGCGACCAGCGCACCGGCACCGCTGTTGAGCAATGCGTCTTTGAGCTCGACCGCGACATCACCGAATTTGCTCGAGAGTGTGCCGCTGTCGCGGTTGTCGAGGCTGTTGCCGCTGACGCTCAACCCTTGCCAGCCGGACAGCAAGCCTTTCTGGTTGGTGATCGAGGTGCCGCGCAGCAAGAGTTTTGCGCCGCTGATCAACTTGCCGGCGTTGTTATTCACGGCACGAGCGATGACGTCGAAACTCAAGTTGCTGGAGATCTCACCGCGCTGGTTGTTCAGGTCGCGCAGACGCTTGAGGGTCAACGGGCCTTTGGCGGTGAGCAGACCGTTCTGGTTGTCGAGGTCGCCGTTGGCCAGGTCCAGCGTGACGGCTTGGTCGCCCAACAGGCGTCCGCCGTTCTGGGTCAACGAAGTCAGGGTGAGACCGATGTCACCCGCCGCGGAGACTTCACCGTCATTGCTGGAATCCAGACCGGTCGCGGTCAGCGTCAGGTTGCCCTTGCTGTTGATCAAACCCTTGTCGCGGTTGTTCAGCGCCATCGCATGGAGCGTGACCGCGCTGACACCCAGCAACGTGCCGCTCTGGTTGTTCAGTTCGGCGCTGCTGATGCTCAGCGCCTGCGCGGCGCTGATCAGACCGCTGGCATCATTGCGCAGCAGGCCATCGACCGTGAGTTCAAGATCGCCACGGCTGACCAGGCTGCCGCCGCTGTTGTTCAGGCTGGCCGCCCGGACATCGATCGACGCCGCGCCGATCAGGCCTTTGACGTTGTCCAGCGCGTTGGCGATGCGCAGGGTCAGCCCCTGATTGCTCAGGAGTTTGCCGTTGCTGTTGTCCAGGCTATCAGCGCTCAGGGTGAACGCTTCAGTGCTGGAGATCGTGCCGCCCTGGTTGTTGACACCGTTGAGTTGCTTAAGCAGCAGAGTGCCGGGCGCGCTGATCACGCCGTTGATGTTGTTCAACTGGCCGTGGTTCAGGTCCAGGCTCAGGCGCGTGTTGCTGAGCAACTTGCCGCCCTGTTGATCGAAGCCGGTCACCGACGCGGTCAGTGCGCCTTGGCTGCCGATGCTGCCGGCATCGCTGTTGGTGACCTGGCCGGCGACGAGATCGAGCGTGTCGGCGCTGCTCAGCGAACCGCTGCTGTTATCGAAATCACCGGTCGTGACCGTGACCGCACCTTTGCCACTGAGGGTGCCCTTCTGCCGGTTATCCAGGCCAGTACTTTTCAGCACGAGGGCGCCATCGGTGACGATCCTGCCTGCCTGGTTATCGATGTTGCCGCTGCTGTCGAGGGTCAGATCCGCCGCGCTGGACAGGCTGCCACCGGTATTGCTCAGTTGCGCAGTATTGACGGTCAGCGCGCCTTCGCTGCTGACTTTGCCGAGTTGGTTGGTGAAGTCGCCGCTGAGGTTCAGCAACGTGTCCTGCTGGCTGAGCAATTCACCGCCGCTGTTGTCCAGCGTACGACCTTGCAGCTTCAGCAGCGTGCCCGTGTCGATCAGGCCCTTGTTGCGGTTGAGCAACTGATCGACCGTGAGCGTCAGTACCTGGCTGGTGAAGACCTTGCCGCCATCGCTGTTATCGAGTTTTTTACCGGTCAGCAGCAGATCGCTGTTGGTGGAGATTTCGCCGCCACGGTTGTCCAGCTCATCGACCGTCAGGGTCATGGCTTTGGTCGAACCGAGCAAGCCACCCTGGCGGTTGTCGAGGGTCTCGGCGCTCAGTTTGAGCATACCGGTGGCGATCAGTTTACCGTTCTGGTTGTTCAGGCTTTTGACCTGAATACTGGCATCGGACTTGCCGGCAATACTGCCCTGCTGGTTGACCAGCGTATCGGCGGTCAGCGTCAGTTCACCGTCGGCGATGAGAGTGCCTGACTGGTTGTTCAAGGTCTTGTCGGTGGTCAGCAGCAATGGGCCGCGACTACTGATCAAGCCATCCTGGTTGTCGAGGCTCACGGAATGGCTGTCGAGTGCCGCCGCAGAAATTACGCCTTTGAGGTTATTCAGCGCTTGAGCAATACGCAGCGTCAGCCCTTGCTGGCTGATCAACTTGCCGTTGCTGTTGTCCAGGTCATTGGCCGCGAGCGTGAATGCTTGCTGGCTGGAGATTTCGCCGCTGTGGTTGTTCAAGCCATTGAGGTTTTTCAGCAGCAGCGTGCCGGGCGCGTTGATCAAACCGTTCTGGTTGTTCAACTGACCGTTGTTCAAATCAAGGGTCAGGTCTGCCTTGCTGAACAGCTCGCCACCCTGCTGATCCAGCCCGGTGACCGATACGTTCAACGCTTGCTGGCTGGCAATCCGGCCAGTGGCGTTGTTGACCTGAGCGGCCTTGAACGTCAGAGACGCTTCACTGGTGAGTTTGCCGCCCAGGCTGTTGTCGAAGTCGCCGGTATCGACATGGCTGGCGCCTTTGGCGCTGATCAAACCGTTCTGGCTGTTATCGAGGCTGGCGCTGGTCAGGGTCAACGTGTTGTCGGTGCCGATCGAACCCGCCCGATTGAGTACCAGGCCACGGCTGGTTACCGACAAGACGCCGGCTGCGCTCAGGCTACCGGCACTGTTGTCGAACCGGCCGAGATTGGCCGTCAGCGTGCCCTCGCTGCTGATAGTGCCCTGCGCGTTGATCAGGGCATCGTCGAGGGTAATCACCAGGCCGTTGAGGCTGTTGAAGCGACCGTCGCTGTTATCCAGGCTGCTGCCGGTCAGCGTGGTTGTGCCCTTGGCGCTGATCAAGCCTTTATTCAGGTTGATCAGTTTCGCCACGGCGAGGCCCAGATCGGTGCCGGCCAGCAGCTTGCCGCTGTCGCTGTTGTCCAGGCGCTGGCCCTTGATGTTCAGCAGCAGACTGCTGGAGAGTTCACCGTTGCGGTTGTCGATATCGTCGACAGTCAGAGTCAGCGCTTTTGTGGTGCCGACCAGACCGCCATTGCGGTTGTCGAGCGTCTTGCCGGTCAGGCTCAGATTGCCCTGAGCGACCAGCGCACCACCCTGCTGTTGCAGCAAACCGATGGCCGCAGTCAGATCGCCTTGGCTGGAGATCCGACCTGCGGCGTTTTGCACTTCGCCCGCGTTGAGGCTGACCGGACCGACCGCACTGATGAGTCCGCCGCTGTTGTCCAGACGTGTACCGGCGTAAGCGATACCGGACTTGCCGGTGATCTGGCCCTTGTCGCGGTTGTCCAGACGATCGACGTTGAGCGTCAGTTGCTGATCAGCCTGGATCACGCCTGTGCGGTTGTCTGCCGTATCGCTGCGCAGTGCCAGTGTGGTTTTGCCGATGACTTTGCCGTCGCGGTTGTCGAGGCTGCCGGTTTGCGCATCGATGGCGCCCTTTGCCGTGATCTCGCCTTTGTTGCGGTTATCGAGCAAGCCGCGCACGCGCAAGGTCAGGCCGCCGTCGCTGACCACCACACCGCCATCGCGGTTATCGAGGCTGGCAGCCTGCAGATTCACCGACTGGCCGGAGCCGAGCACGCCGTCACGGTTGTCCAGCGCGCCACTGAGGTCGATATTCAAACCCAGATCGCCAAGGATCTGACCGCTGCGGTTGTTCACCGTTGCCGCGTTGAGCCGGGTGACGCCGCTGCTGGAAAACTCGCCGTTGCTGTTGTCCAGCTGACCGAAACTACCGGTCAGATTGCCCGAGCTATGGATCACCCCTTGAGTGTTGAATAGCTGATTGGCGGTGACGTTCAGCGTCGCGTTGCCGAGCACGCGTCCCGCATTGCGGTTGTCCAGTGTGCCGGCGCTGACCGTCGTGCTCTGGCCACTCAGCGTACCGCCCTGGTTGTTCAGGGTTTGTGCGGTGCTGACGGTAAGACTGCGGCTCGCCACCAGACTCTTGCCGCTGTTGTCGAGGTACTGCGCATTCAGGCTCAGATCACCGTTGGCGTTGCGGCTGCCGTCGGCGTTGACCCCGGCCTCAATGACGCCGGCGTTGGTCAACTGACCACCGGCACTGAGGGCGATGCTGTCACGGGCGGCGAGGGTCTGGTGGTTGGTCAGATTGCCTTGGGTCTGCACGTTCAATGCCGTGCCGGCATACACCGGCCCACGCGCATCGAGACTGGCCGCCTTGACGTTGACCGCGCCGGTCGCCGAAGTATCGGCCAGGCTCAATTGACCATTGGCATCAAGCTGAATATCGCCACCGCTGGCGATCAGTTTGCCGTCGAGCTTCACGCCGACCCCGGCCTCGGTGCCAACCAGTTTGATCGCCCCGGCATACATCCCGCCGAGTGCCGAGGAGTCAATCGCCAGTTGCGGTTTGGTGCTGCCGTCATCGGCACGGGCCGTGGCGTTCAAGGTCTGCGCGTTGACGTCGTTGCGACCGGCAACAATGGTCAAGTTCTGCGCCTGAATTTCGGCGTTGATCTTCGCGCTACGGGTGATGATTTCGAAGCGGTCGACGTTGTTGGCGTTGAGGCCGGCGCCTTCGATGGCGACGCTGCCCTGATCAACTTGAAAACGATCCAGCCGTCCCGCGCCATCCAGCACCGGTTTGCCGGTGGTCAGCGTTACGCGCGGCGCGTTGATGAAGCCGCAGCCATTACAGGTGATGCCATACGGGTTGGCGACGATCACTCGCGCCGACTGCCCCGCCACTTCGGTGTAACCGCGCAACTGACTCGGGTTGCCGCTGATGACCTCGTTGAGAATCGCCTGCGCCGAACCACTGTTTTTCAGGTTCGGGTTGCCGATGATGTGCCCGGCCAACTGGGTGTTCGAGGTTTGCGTCGAGCCGTTGTTGAGGATGACGCCCTGCGCGCCGACGTTGTAATCGTGAAACTGGTTGTGCGACAGCCCGCTGCCGTTGGGCGTGGCGATATTGATGATCGGCACGCCATTGCCGGCCCGATCCAGCGCGGTGTTCGGGTTGGCCACGACAATGCCGTCGGCCTGCGCCCACATCGGTTGCCAGAACATCACGTTCGCCAGCAGGAACGCCAGCCCGCGCTTGGGCATGCCCAGAAACGACTCACGGTTTTTTACGGCCGCAGAAGGCTGGCCTGCAAGGAAGGCGAACTGACGAACATCCATGTCGATGGTCTCGAAGAATTTGAATTAGATGAAAAAGTCGAGGCGGAAATAGATCGGCGCTTCACGCTCGGTCAGCACATCCGGGCGTTCGAGGGAGTGAGCAAAAGTCACGCTGGCGGCCACATGCTCACCACGGGCGAACAGTTCCAGCGAGTTGCTCGACATGCGCCCGTGCTGATCGCCGTTGTAGCGGTCGCCGCGAATCACGCCCTGGTCGTAACCGAGGCTGGTGCCGTATTCTGCGAACACCGGGCGCAGCCATTCGACGTTGATCGGACGGCTCCAGCGCAGATCGTTGCGCCAGTAGCCGCCGCTGTCGCCGGACAGCGACTGATCCTTGTAGCCACGGATCGACGACAGCCCGCCGAGGCTGGTGCGTTGTGAACTGAACAGCACGTCTTCGCTGCGCTGGCCGGTCATCAGGCTGCTGAAGGTGAAGGATTCGCCCCACACCTTGAACGGTTGCAGGTAGCTCAGGGTCGCGGTGTATTTGCGGTAGCGTGCGTCCGGTTCGCCCGGGCCCGGATCGTGGCTGCCCTGCGCGTCGAACGCGCCGATGCCTTCCTGCATGCCGGCATCGAAGTTGACGAAGGCGCTGCCGATGCGGCGACCGTGGTTGAAGCCGAACTGCGCTTCGCTGATGCGGTTGCTGCTCAGCTTGAGCTTGCTGTCTTCGATGTAGTTGTTGGTGCGCAGGTAGGACAGGCCGGCGCTGAGCGAGGTCTTGCTCACCGAGTCGCGATGGATCACCCGTTCGGCGCGCAACTGATGGTTTTCGCTGTCGCCGGTCTGCTTGAAGTTGTAGCCGTTGGCGGCGATCTGCGAGCGGTAGTCACTCTGGCTGTAGGTGTAGCTGAAGTTCCACCAGCCCCACGGCAGGTTGTAATTGAGCATGGCGTTGCTGGAGGTGTGCTGGTGGTCGGTCATTGCATCGTGACCGCCGCGCAGGCTCAACTGATCGGCCAGGCCCAGCGGGCTGTCCCAATCGAAAGTGGTGCCCCACTGCTGTTCACCGGTGCTGCGCTGGCCGTCGTTGCTGCGCGACAGTCCGGCACGCCATGGCTTCTGCGGCGTATTGGTGACCAGCACCTCACTGCCGCCGACGTTCTTGCCCGGCGCCAGTTCCATCTTGGCCTGATTGGACGGCAGGCGATTGAGCTGATCGACCATCTGCTCGATCTCGCGCAGGTTGACCAGATCGCCGGACTTGCCGGGAAACGCCATCGCCAGTTCACGCTCGGAAAGCTTGCTGTTCTCGGCGCCCTTCATGCCTTCAAGCTTGCCTTCGACCACCAGCACTTTCAGATGCCCGCCAGACAGATCCTGCTGCGGCAGGTAGGCGCGGCTGGTGACCAGGCCTTTCTCGATGTAATGGTCGGTGATGACTTTCAGCAGCTCGTTGAGTTGCGGTACACCGAGGCACTGGTCGATGTAGGGCTTGAGCAGACGGGTTCTGTCGCTGTCGGACAGACTGTCGGCGCCCTTGAGCTCGATGTCCTTGATCGGGAAACAACGGGTGTCGGTGGGCGCCGCTGGTTGCGCCGGACCTGCCTCTTTGCCGGGCAGATTTTTCAGGTCTTCAAGACGCCGCTGCTGCTCTTCGAGCAAGCGATTCTGGCGATCGCGGATCAGGTCGGTTTCACCGGGTGTGGGTGCAGCGAAGGCAATTTGAAGCGGAGACAGGCACAGCAAAGCTACGCACAACCTCGCCGCGAGGGCGGGTGGGTACATGTTCGATCCCTCGAGACGGAATGACATCAAAATAGTGGCGCGATATTAGATGGCCATCATTTTGGCGTCAAACAATCGTTTCAACCTTTTGTCGGTTTTGTATCAAGGAATTAACAAAGGAAGCGTGTGCCGTTAAGCCATGAAAAAGGGGCGCATCCATTGGCCAGATTGGATGCACCCCTTTCTTGCGCAGACCGACTCAACCGCGAATACGGTGCTCGGTGAACTCGTAGTCTTCCTGGCAATCGCCCGAAGGGTCCTTCGCCACATTGACGTAATGCACCGTGTCGGCATCGATCAGTTTGTAGGTATAGATATCGGGCAGGGGCACGCCGGCGGTTCGCAACTCGTTCTTGCCATTGGCCGCCTTCCAGATGCCGTGTTCGGTCTGGATCGGCTGGGTCTGCTGGGCATCCCGGAAGAAAGTAATGTTGAAGGTGCCGTCAGGCTTGAAGTTGTTTTTCCAGGACAGGAACTGGCATTTGCCGGTTTCCGACCGCACACCTTTCCATGAACCGATCAGGGATGGATCGTTGACCGGTTTGTTGGCGGCACAGCCACCCAGTGTTGCAGCCAGGACGATGAGAGCCAGGCAGAGATTGCGTTTCACTTGGTATTTCCTTTCTTCAACTGAATTCCATGCATCGCGTATGCAGGATCAACCTGCTACAGGAATGCGCTGCTGGGGTTGGGTAACGTCGTAGACGTGCTGCTCGCAGAGATCACCGGAGAACTGGAATTCCACCTGGTACACCTTGCCCTGTTGCGGAGTGAAGGCACTTTTCAGCGGCCCACAGGTATAAATGCCTGCGCTCACCCGGCTGTTCGAATACCCCGAGACCTCAAACGGCTTGCCGGCATCGGCCTGTGCTTCCAGTTGCGGAAAGCGTTTGACCGTGGCGCTGTTGGCCACTTCGTTGAGTTTGGCGATCCAGCCGAACACCTTGCCACGACCTGAATCCACAACGGTGCCGAGCACTTCCATGCGGCGGTCGGGATCATCGGCGCGGCGAATGGAAAACTCCACCGGATAGGTGCCACCCGATGATTTCATGATGACTTTGGCGTGCTGGGCGTCCACCACCACCTGGTCTTGATGCAACTGAATGCCGTCTTTCAGCAGGCTGGGGGAAGAGTCACGCACATTGGAATGGCAGCCTGGCAGCGCGAGCAGCAGGGTCAACGTCACAAGCACACGTTTATTCACGCAGGAATCTCTATTGAGCAAGCAGGACGGGAAATGACATCAAAACAACGCCGCGATATTAGATGGCCATCATTTTGACGTCAAACCTATGTTGCAACTGCCTGTCAGCGTTCAACGCCTGTCCTCGTCGCCACCTCGTGCGGTGCAAGCAAGCGGCCATCAGCCGACATCAATTGCAGCTTGCGAATCGGCTGGCGATCTTTTGCATCAACCATCACCGAACCCGACTCACCCGGCGCATACAGGTGCTCCCCGCCCCACTGCGACAGCGCGACGATCACCGTCTGCAGGGCCTTGCCGCGTTCGGTCAGCACGTATTCCTTATAAGCACTGCCATCGGCGGCCGGCACCGTTTGCAGAATCCCCTGCTCCACCAGGGCCTTGAGCCGGGCGCTGAGCATGTTCTTGGCGATGTCCAGATTCTTCTGAAAATCACTGAAGCGGCGGATGCCCTCCAGCGCATCGCGGATGATCAGCAGCGACCACCAGTCGCCGATCAGGTCCAGCGTACGGGCGACCGGGCAGGCGTTGCCGTGCAGGCTTTTGCGCTTCACAGGGTGTTTCTCCATCAAAACCGGCGTGTGGTTGCATCTTACAACTGTGACGCTGGAAAAGAACCACACTGCCCTGCCCGGCAATTCAGCACTTGCGTACAAGTGACGGCAGCGATTTGCGCCGATAGTGATCGGCGGCCATTGCGGCATCCGGCCTTCCTGAACGATTGCCCACAGCAAGGAGTTTCCATGAGCACATTCACTACCGATGACGGCACACAGATCTATTTCAAGGACTGGGGCAGCGGCAAACCCGTGTTGTTCAGCCATGGCTGGCCGCTGGATGCCGACATGTGGGAATACCAGATGGAGTACCTGAGCAGTCGCGGCTACCGCACGATTGCCTTCGACCGCCGTGGTTTCGGGCGCTCCGATCAACCGTGGACCGGCTACGACTACGACACCTTTGCCGATGATATCGCGCAACTGATCAAGCACCTCGACCTGCGCGAGGTCACGCTGGTGGGCTTCTCCATGGGTGGCGGCGACGTCAGCCGCTACATCGCCCGCCACGGCAGCGAGCGCGTTGCCGGGCTGGTATTGCTCGGGGCGGTGACGCCGCTGTTCGGCAAGAAGGCCGACTATCCGCAAGGCGTCGACCACTCGGTGTTCGACAGGATCAAGGCTGGCCTGCTCAAGGATCGCGCGCAGTTCATCGCGGATTTCGCCGCGCCGTTCTACGGCACCAATCAGGGCCAGAAAGTCTCCGACGGCGTGCTCACGCAAACCCTGAACGTCGCCTTGCTCGCCTCGCTGAAAGGCACCGTGGATTGCGTCACCGCATTCTCGCAAACCGACTTCCGTCCGGACATGGCGAAGATCGACGTGCCGACCTTGGTCATCCACGGCGACGGCGATCAGATCGTGCCGTTCGAAACCACCGGCAAGCAAGCTGCCGCCCTGATCAAAGGCGCCGAACTGAAAGTCTATGCCGGCGCCCCCCACGGTTTTGCCGTGACGCACGCCGAGGCGCTGAATGAAGACCTGTTGGCTTTCCTGAACCAATAAAGCCCCACGCTGACCGGGAACAGTCCCGGTCAGCGCACGTTGCGATACAACATCAGCCGCGCGCTTTCGTGCAGTCCCCGAGTCAGCTCCACCAGGCGCTGGAATTCCTCGGGGTTTTGCCTGGCGACGTTATCCAGCGGAGTCTTCGACGCCAGGTCATGCAGGGTCGGCGAGCTGCCGTCATGTTGCATCTGCAGGAGGAAATCCTTGGTCACGCCGCCAATCAACGGGAACGTCCCCTCGCGCAGCACCAGCGGCACCACGCGCTCACCTTCCGGCGCCGGTTGCTGGACATCGCGACCCATCGCGCCGTTGCTGAACGGCACGCCGGCCATCCCCGCCACCGTCGGCAGCAGATCCACCAGCCCCACGGCTTCCTCGATCACCTTCGGCGCCAGCAGCCCCGGGGCGTGAATCAACATCGGCACATGATTGCTTTCCAAGCCCAGTTGCTCGAACGCCGGCGGCATGTGCGGGATCTGGCTGATGCGCGTGTTGTGGTCGCCGAAGAACACAAAAATCGTGTTGTCGTAATAGCCGCCAGCCTTGGCCAGCTCGATCAACTTGCCAATATTGAAATCCAGCAGGCGCACCGCGTTGTACTGCTCGACGCTGCGCGAACCGGCGGCCTGCACCTGCTCCAGTGACAGGTTGCTGACCTCGAAACCATCGTTGTCCTTGGGGATGGTGAACGGCCGATGGTTGCCCGAGGTTTGCACGTAGGCGAAGAACGGTCGGTCCTTCGGCAAGTCGCGCAGGATGCGGTCGCTCTCCTTGAACAGATCCAGATCAGAGATGCCCCACACGTCCACCAGCGGCGAACGCCAGTCACTTTCCTGATACAGGCGCACGCCGTCGATGCTCTGCTGGATCAGCGCATTGATATTGGCCCAGCCGGCGTTGCCGCCAATCATGTAGAGCTTCTGGTAATCGGTGAACGCGTTGATCAGCGTGTGCTGACGGGTGATCAGCGGATGGCGCGTTGCGGTCTCGCGGCGCGTCACGTTGGGAACGCCGGTGATGCTCGCCCACACGGTTTTTGCGGTACCGGTGACCGGCACATAGAAGTGTTTGAAGAACCAGCTGCGGCTCGCCAGTTGATCGAGGTTCGGCGTCGGGTTCAACGGATTGCCGTAGGCGCCGACGGCGCTGGTGCCCAGCGATTCGAGCATGACAAACATCACGTTCGGCGTGCCCTGCAGCCGATACGGCTGCAGGCCTTGCTGACGCTCGAAGTTGAGCGATTGCGGATCCGGTCGATCCACGCCCAGATAGCGGGCAATCAGCGGATAGTGCTCGCGCACCTGCGCCTCATCGAATTGCGCCTGCCCGGTTTTCAGCGTGTCGTACAGGAACAGCACCGGGTTCAGACCGACCGCGGCGATCTGCGCGTTACCGGAAAAGAACGCATCGCTCCAGCGCAGCGGCACCGGGTTTTCCAGGTTGAGATTGTCGACACGACCCAGCAGCGCCAGCAGCACCACGACCACGCCCAGCCCGGTGCCGAATGCCAGCGACGGACGCCGGATAACCTTGGCTTCACGGGCCAGTGTCAGCCGTTCCAGCTTCAAAAATCCGTAGAACCAGACGCCCAGCACCGCCAACCAGCCGAGGGCGATCCACAGCACCGGATAGGTTTCCCAGACCATCTGCTGCGAGATCTGCGCGTCTTCCAGATAACGCAGCACCGTGGCGTTGATCCGCACGCCGAGATAGGCGTAATGACCGAAATCGATGATGTACAACAGGCCAATCGCACCGAGCGCCAGCAGCCAGTAAACCCGTGCGACCCAGCGCAACCACGGCAACCGCGTGAGTTTCCAGCGCGGTAGCCAGGCCAGCAGCGCCAGTGGCAGGATCAGCAACACGGCGAGGCGCAAGTCGAAGCGCAAGCCGATGCCCAAGGTTTCGCGCAGTGCCGGGTTTTCGACGAACTCGCTGGGCGCGATCCCGGAAAACCCCAGCACGAACGCCAGCCGGAGCACGGCAAACAACAAGAACGCCAAACCTGCCGCACCCGCGCCGTAGCGCAGGCGTCGCGATTGCAACCAGCCCATCATTGACCTCAGTGTCGTTGGTTCAAATAGAAGATGTCGCGCCGGCCGGTGCGGCTCGTAGTAGACGCCAGACCTCACGGATGCACAGCGTTGCAGCGGCGATCAGGCAGTAACCCAGCAGCAGCGGATCGATCAGGTAATCCCAATAGTTTTCCGAAGCCTTGAGACGCAAGGCGAACGCCAGCGTGCCCAGCGCGAGCATCGACACTGCCAGCGTGTTGCGCAGCCACAACAGCGCCAGTGCCAGCAGGCCGATACAGACGATCATCGGCCGTGGGTTGAAGCCCCAGCGGTACGGATCGAAATAGGTCAGGCCCATCGTCGCCGGGTACAGCAGCGCGGCCAGCACGGTAAACAGCACCAGCACCTGCACCCGTGCCGACAATGTCTGCCGCTCGACCACGCCCAGTCGGACCAGACTGGCCCAGCCGAGCAGCACCAGCGTGGTGATCGCCAGATCGTCGGTGACACTGCGCACATACGCCGCCAAGGGCAGCTCGTTGACCGGCACGAAGCTGACCACCGCCAGCAGCGGCAACAGCCACGGACGCCAGCGTTGTGTGCATTGCAACGAACCCAGCAGGACAAAACCGAGCAGGATGAACGTCAAATGGGCTTGCCAGAGAATCAGCATCACAGGCGCTCCTCCAGCCACGCTTCGTTGAAGCTGACATGTTTGATGAAGGTGTTATTCCACGAATACACCAGGTGATAGAGGCCATCGCTGCCGCGACTGAAGTACGGATACTCGTACTCGAAATCACAGCCCTGCGGCTTGCACACCCGGTAGTCCAGATTGCTCAGAAAGCGCTGCTCCAGCGGCAAGCGCCGGGCACCACTTGAAGCACGAAAACCTTCGCCGATGATTGCCTTATAGGCTTCGGGGGCGAACGGCTGGCCGAGCGGGTCGGGCGACTGATCGAGCTCGATCACGTTGCGCCAGTGGTTCAGGCTGGCATCAGTGCCATAGAGGCTGAGCTTGAAGCGCCCGTCCTGCAGATCATTCAGCGCCACCAGCAGCCCGTTGTCGTCGGTGCCGACTGCCGCGAGTGATGAATTGGGGTTGGCCGGTTCCAGCGGATACGGCTCGCTCCACGTCTGCCCGGCGTCCTCGGTGCGGCTGGCCAGCACTCGATGATGAGTGTCGCCGGCATAACGCAGCATGGCCACGGCACGCCGGCCATCCAGCGGCACAATGGTCGGTTGCAACGAATGTTTGCCACGGCTGATGCGGAATTTATCGATCACCGCGCCGTCTGCGCTCAGGTACAGGTACTCGGCGAATTTGCCCATGAACTCGTGATACACCGGCAAACCGATCGAGCCGTCGGCATGGAACACCGGCGCGGCGCGCACCAGCGTACTGATGTTGAAAAACGGTGAAGTGATCAGCTGTCGCGGCGCCGACCAGTTGCGCCCGACATCATCCGAGACCATCACGTTGATCGCACTGGTGGCCCAGCCGCCCACGGACACCGAGACATAGAACATCCACAACCGCTGATCCGGCGCGAGGGCAATCACCGGGTTGCCCAGTTTGCGGATGTAGCGCTGGGTGCCGTCGCGGGTCGATTCGCGGGTGGCCAGCACCTGCTCGGCCCCCCACTCCGCGCTGTTGGCGTCATAGCGTGCGGTGCGGATCTGCACGTCGGCAGCGCCCTCGCGGGAGCCGGCAAACCACACCGCCATCAGGTCGCCGCCCGGCAGTGCGGTCACCGACGAGGAGTGCACGAAATCATTCAATTGCGAGGAGACGAAGCGACTGCTGTACAGCGGCTCCGGTGCCTGCAGCGAGGCATCGACCGGCGGCGTCGCCACGGCAAACGGCGCCAGCACATGGGCCGGATGGCTGCGCCAGGCGCCCCAGAAAATCAGGCTCACGGCCAGTCCGCCGAGGATAAGTTTCAAGCGATCGGGAAGCGCACGCATAGTGGACTCACGGCAAAAACAGGATGGAGGGCAATCGGCAAAACATCCTTGTCAGCGCGGTAGATCGTCCGGCAAGCGGCGCCGGCGTCCCGTGAGCATCGACAACGGCAAGTTGTCGCGCAGCAGAAAACTTTCGAACAGCGCGGCGGCGATGTGCAGGCAGACCAGCACCAGCAGGATGTCGGTAGCGGTTTCGTGCACCTGCAACGGCCAGTCGGCGCCCCACAAGGCATCGACCTCTTCCATGGCCCAACCACTCACGCCAGCGGTGAACATTGCCAGCAGCATCAAAATCATCACCAGCGCACCCATCGGCGAATGCCCAAGACGATGCTCGGGCCGTCCGGCAATCAACGAGCGCGCATGGGCGAACAGCCGCGTCGGTGTCGGCCAGAAATCCGCCCAACGCGCACTGCGCGGCCCGACGAATCCCCACACCAGCCGCACCAGCAGCCAGCCCATGGCGTAATAGCCGAGCCACACATGCCAGTCATCACCGGCTTCATTGAAGAAATAATTGGCGACGAAGACGCCCGCGATGGACAGATGAAACAGCCGCACCACGGGGTCCCACAGGCGCAGGGACGCGCTCGGCATCAGCCCTTGATCTCGGTTTTCACCGCTTTGCCGCTGACCGGGTCGTGGTAGATCTCGACCTTGCGCTTGTCCTTGTCGAAGCCGTAGATCTCGTAGCAGTTGCCGTCGGTAACCTTGAACTTGCTGATCTCGTAGCCTTGGGCCTTGAGTTGTTCCTGAAAGGCTTTCTGGTCTTGCCATTGCGAGCGTTCGGCGGTGGTGCATTGCGGGCCGGCGACAGCCAGCGGGCTGGCAACGATGAGGGACAACAGCAGAAGTTTGCGCATGGAAACACTCTCGCTCGATGAGGAAGGCCTCACTGTGCAAAAGCAACCTTAGTCGAAGCTTAGTTGGCAACGAGTCGTTACATCTTTCCCGTCGGGTCAGCTGCCACAGCCGCCTGCACAGCGGCATGATGCCGCCGGTCAACCGCCGTGTTTCCTCAAGAGAATCCGTTATGCGCCTGTTGCTGGTCGAAGATGATCGCGCCCTCGGTCAAGGCATTCGTGTTGCCCTCGGCAGCGAAGGCTACACCCTCGACTGGTTGCAGGACGGGGTCAGCGCCCTGCACGCCCTGCGCAGTGAGAGCTTCGACTTGCTGCTGCTCGACCTCGGTCTGCCACGGCTCGACGGCCTGACGCTGCTGCAGCGCTTGCGCGGCGAGCAACAGGATTTGCCGGTGCTGATCCTCACCGCCCGCGACGGCACCGCCGAACGCATCGCCGGGCTGGATGCCGGCGCCGACGACTACCTGATCAAACCGTTCGACGTCGATGAATTGAAAGCGCGCATCCGCGCGTTGCTGCGCCGCAGTCAGGGCCGTGCGCAACCGGTGCTCGAGCATGCCGGCGTGTGCCTTGATCCGGTCACGCAGCAGGTCACCTGGCACGGCACCGACGTGGTGGTGACGCCGATGGAATATCAACTGCTGCATCAACTGATGGCCCGCCCCGGCAAGGTCGTCACCCGCGAACGTCTGTCCCGGGCGCTGTATGGCTGGCAGGACCGGGTCGAGAGCAACACCCTTGAAGTGCTGATCCACAACCTGCGCAAAAAACTCTCAAGCGAGTTGATCCGAACGGTGCGCGGGGTCGGTTACGTGGTGGAGCTCAAGCCATGATTTCCATACGTGCGCGGATTCTGGTGCCGGTGCTGATTCTGGTATTGATCGGCGATCTGCTGATCAGTTGGCTGGTGCTGCGCGACAGTCACCATGAAATCGAAGAGGTCTACGATGCCCAACTGGCGCAAAGTGCGCGCCTGCTGCAAGGCGTGCTGGCCCAGCGCGCGCCGGGCGACAACGACTGGAGCCGGCTCTATCAGGCCTTCGATGAAGCGATGAGCCGGGTCGGCGACGGTGAGGCTGCGCACCCATACGAAACCCGTCTGACCTTTCAGGTCTGGCGCAGCGACGGCCAATTGCTGGTGCGCTCGGCTGAAGCGCCGGAGCTTGCCGCACCGCCGACCACTCTCGGCTCGCATGACCTGATGGAAAACGGTCGCGACTGGTGCGCGTTTCTGCTCAAGGATTCGCAACAAGGGCTGCTGATCTGGGTCGGCGAGCGTGACGACATCCGTCAGGACCTGATCGAGCGCATCGTCGGCCACACGGTGTGGCCGAGTCTGATCGGCGTCCCGCTGCTGGCCGCGCTGATCTGGCTGACCATCGGCTGGGGCCTGCAACCGCTGCGCGCGATGGCGCAGAGCATTCGCGGACGTGACACCGAAACCCTGAAACCGCTGCACCTCAGCCCCCTGCCCCACGATCTGGAGCCGATGCAGACCGCGCTCAATCGTCTGCTGCAACAGATCGACAATCTGCTGGCCCGGGAGCGGCGCTTCATTGCCGACGCCGCCCATGAGCTGCGCACACCGCTGGCGATTCTGCGGATCCACGCGCAAAACGCGCAACTGGCGGCGACCCCGCAACAACGCGAAGAAGCGCTGGAGTATCTGGTCAGCGCGGTGGATCGGGCGACGCGTATCGCCAGTCAATTGTTGACCATGGCGCGCATCGAACCGCACCTGGCCAATCCCGAAACCCGCACCGTGGAACTGACCGAACTGGTGCGCGAAGAGCTCGCCGAACTGGCACCGCTGGCCCTGGAAAAAGACGTCGAACTGATCCTCGACAGCGACCACCACTGCCCGGTCGACACCGACCCGGTGGCCCTCGCCATCGCCTTGCAGAACCTGGTGACCAACGCCCTGAACTTCGCCCCGCCGGGCAGCGAGGTGCGGGTCCAGGTGCAACCGCAGGCGGGCGGCGCGGTGTACATCAGCGTCGAGGACGCCGGCCCCGGTATCAACGAGCAGGAATACGCGCGGCTGTTCGAGCGTTTCTACAGCCACGGCCACGGTAACGGCGCGGGACTGGGGCTGGCGATCGTGCAGATGATCGTCAGCAAGATCGGCAGCACGTTGCAGCTGTACAACCGGCCGCAGGGCGGGTTGTGTGCGCAGTTGCGGATCAATGAGCTCTCGAGTCAATAACATCGCCCGGACCCTGCACGAGCATTGTGGCGAGGGAGCTTGTCGAATCGTCGCACCGTCCCGCTGAGGCGCGCAGCGGCCCTTTCTTTGCCGAACAGCAGAAGGCCTGCTGCGCAGCCCAGCGGGAGCAAGCTCCCTCGCCACAGAGTCTGGTGTTTATCGATCGCCTCGATGCTTTTGACAAAATTTTCATGTTTGCCCCAATAAGATCCGCAGCCTCGTTGGGGAGTAGCCTGTTTCCGAGTTCCTCGGAAGCGTTCGTATCAACATTCTCGGCAACATGCCGTGGTACGAACACCTTTTGGTTGGTGAGACCGACGACACATCCATGCCTAAAGTCGGGCGTGTGGTTGTGTCGTTGACTCATAGCCCGACTGGAAGTGTGCCCCCGTGAATCCTGTTTCCCTCATATTCCTCGCTCTGGCCATGTCCACGGACGCGTTCGCCGCGGCCATCGGCAAAGGCTCCAGCCTGCACAAACCACGTCTGACCGAAGCGCTGCGCACCGGCCTGATCTTCGGCGTGATCGAAGCCATCACCCCGATCATCGGCTGGCTGATCGGTCAGGCCGCCACCCGTTGGGTCGCCGAATGGGACCACTGGATCGCCTTCACCCTGCTGCTGATCCTCGGTCTGCACATGATCTACAACGGCCTGAAACACGAAGACGAGGAAGAGGAAAAACCCGGCCAGCATTCGTTCCTGATTCTGGCAGTCACCGCATTCGCCACCAGCATTGACGCCCTCGCAGTCGGCGTCGGTCTGGCGTTTGTCGACGTGAATATCTGGGTGGCGGCAGCGGCCATCGGCGTGGCAACCATGACCATGGTGACCATCGGCGTGATGCTTGGCCGGGTACTCGGAGCGGTGGTCGGCAAGCGTGCGGAAATCGTCGGTGGTGTGGTGTTGATGATCGTCGGCGCGACCATTCTGTACGAGCACTTGTCAGCCTGATTCAGGCCCGGATCAGCGCCGACAGTGTCATCGCGTTGCCCAACGCGGCGCCACTGGCGGTGTTGTCGAAAATGCACCAGACGCTGGCGCCTTCAGCAGCGCAGAGCCGCATGCTCTGCGCAAGCTGTTGCAGATAAGGCAGCTCATAAGCACTGTGATAAATCCGTGGCGCGCCATGCAGTCGCCAATAGCGCACACCCGCCCAGCCCTGCGCCGAGCCGTCGGTACTGATCCGCGATGGATCGACCACGACCTGGGCGATACGATAAGCGTGCAGCATCGGCGCCGCCGTCACCCACGATTCATGCCGTGGCTCCAACACCACATCACCCGCGAATCGCTTGCGCAACGCCACGAAAAACGCTTCTGCACGTGCCGGCTCAAAGGCCAGCGACGGCGGCAGTTGCACCAGCAAACACCCCAGCCGATCGGCCAAGCCCTCGCACTGCCCGAGAAACTCATCCAGCGCTCGCTCACAGTTTTGCAGACGCAATTCATGAGTAATCTGCTTCGGCACCTTCACTGAAAAGCGAAAGCCCGGCGGCACCGATTCCGCCCAGCGTGCATACGTCTCGCGCCGATGCGGGCGATAGAACGAACTGTTGATTTCCACGCAGTCGAACCGTGCCGCATACCGCTGCAGATGCGTGCCCTCGGCCGGAAACTGCGGCCAATACTCACGCCCCAGACTCCAGCCTGCGCAACCGATGAACATCAAAAAAACACCTTCGCCGCTTCACGCATGAAAATCTCCACGGTCTTCGTTCACAAACTTGGGATACGACGAAATACCTGTGGGAGCTGGCTTGCCAGCGAAGGCGTCGACACATCCACAATCGCTGCGCCTGACACACCCCCTTCGCGAGCAAGCCCGCTCCCACAATTTCGGCGGCGTTCACAGATTGGGGGTACGACGAAACACCTGTGGGAGCTGGCTTGCCAGCGAAGGCGTCGACACATCCACAATCGCTGCGCCTGACACACCGCCTTCGCGAGCAAGCCCGCTCCCACAATTTCGGCGGCGTTCACAGATTGGGGGTACGACGAAATACCTGTGGGAGCTGGCTTGCCAGCGAAGGCGTCGACACATCCACAATCGCTGCGCCTGACATACCGCCTTCGCGAGCAAGCCCGCTCCCACAATTTCGGCGGCGTTCACAGATGGGGGGGACGACGAAACACCTGTGGGAGCTGGCTTGCCAGCGAAGGCGTCGATACATCCACAACTTCTGCACCTGACACAGCGCTTTCGCGAGCAAGCCCGCTCCCACAGGTTTCAGCGGCATTCACAGATTTGGGGCACGGCGAAGCTCCTATGCGGTTATTTTTTGCCTGGAAGGACGCTCGCCAGCACCTGCTTGGCGGCTTGCACGATGACGCCTGCCTCGTCCGGGTCGCCCTTGAGCAGGGTCGTGGCAAATTTCTTCGCCTGTTGGAGCGTGATGTGCGGCGGCAACGGCGGTACGTTGGGATCGGTCTTGAACTCGATCAGCACCGGCACCTCCGAAGCCAATGCCTGCTCCCAGGCGGCGGCAACGTCCTCTTCGCGGTCGACGAAAATCCCTTTCAGGCCGATGGAAATGGCGAACAGGTGATACGGCACATCGGGGATGCTCTGCGAGGCTTCGAACTTCGGATCACCCTCCATCACCCGCTGTTCCCAAGTGACCTGATTCAGATCCTCGTTGTTGAACACCGCGCAGATCCACTTCGGGCTGTCCCACTGGCGCCAGTATTTGGCGACGGTGATCAGCTCGGCCATGTTGTTCATCTGCATCGCGCCATCCCCCACCAGGGCAATCACCGCGCGCTCGGGATGGGCGAACTTGGCGGCAATCGCGTACGGCACGGCAGCCCCCATCGAAGCCAGTCCGCCGGACAGCGAACACTGCATGCCCCGGCGAATTTTCAGGTCACGGGCGTACCAGTTGGCGCAGGAGCCCGAATCGCTGGTGATAATTGCCTGATCCGGCAGGCGCGGTGACAGTTCATACACCACCCGCTGTGGATTGATCGGTGTGGCTTTGGCCATCGCGCGCTTTTCCAGAGTCTTTTCCCAGCTGCCGCGCCAGCCTTCGATCTTTTTGCGCCACTTGCGCGAGGTCTTCTGTTCGAGCAACGGCAGCAACGCAGCAAGGGTTTCCGCGGAGTCGCCAACCAGATTGACCTCCATCGGATAACGCAGGCTGAGCATGTCGGGTTGCAGGTCGATCTGCACGCCGCGCGCCTGACCTTCCTTGGGCAGAAATTCGGCATAGGGGAAACCCGAGCCAATCATCAGCAAGGTGTCGCATTCGTTCATCATCTTGTAGCTCGGTTCGGTGCCCAGCAGACCAATGCTGCCGGTGACCCACGGCAAATCGTCCGGCAGCGCAGCCTTGCCGAGCAACGCCTTGGCAACCCCGGCGCCAAGTTTTTCCGCGATGGCGATCACTTCATCCGTCGCCTGCAACGCGCCGGCGCCCACCAGAATCGCAACCTTTTCACCGCTGTTCAGAACGTCGGCGGCGCGCTGCAGATCCGCCTCGTAGGGCAGCACTTTCGGCTTGGTGTAACCGACGCCAGAGTGCGCGGTGCCATGCGCCCGCGCCGGTGGTTCGTACTCAAGATCCTGCAAATCATTGGGCAGGATGATCGCTGTCACCCGCCGCTCGCCAACCGCTGTGCGCACGGCGCGGTCGAGCAAATGTCGTACTTGCGACGGCGCCGACGCCTGCTGCACAAAAGCCCCGGCCACATCCTTGAACATCGAGACCAGGTCCAGCTCCTGCTGGTAATGGCTGCCGAGTGCGGTACGCGCCTGCTGACCAACAATCGCCAGCATCGGCTGGTGATCCATGCGGGCGTCGTACAGCCCGGTAATCAAGTGCGTAGCGCCGGGGCCTGAAGTGGCAATGCACACACCTAATTCGCCGGTGAACTTGGCGTGGGCCGAAGCCATGAACGCGGCCATTTCTTCGTGCCGGGCCTGAACGAATTCGATCTTGCCATTGGCTCGGGCGAGCGCGCCGAACACGCCATTGATGCCGTCTCCCGGATAACCAAAAATCCGCGTGACGCCCCATTGGCTGAGCCGCTCAACCAGAAAATCTCCCACTGTCGTCGTCATCTCGTTCCTCGCCTGTCACCGATGCATGAAGCCTTCCCGGCGAAACATCCGCCGGGAAGTACAAGGGTCTGGACAGCCGAGAAGAGCGCGAAGTTTCGATTGTTTTTGCCATTAGCCAGTGGCGACGGGTACAGCCTGCGCCCACTCGACCTCATCGATTTGGGCAAGGCTCAGGTGCGCCGTCTCCTTCAGAAGAAACGAGCACAGCGCCACGATACCCAGCGCAACCGCGCCGTAAACCGCCACCCCGAACGCGTTGTGGTTGTTGGCGATCAGAATCGCTGTGGCCGCACTGGAAGCGGTCCCGCCGCCCAGCGCCGCACCGATCTGGTACGCCGCCGACATTCCCGAATAGCGCATGTGCCGCGGAAACTGTTCAGCCAGAAACGCCGGAATAGGCCCCTGCGTCGCGCCCATGAACGCACCGATAGCGATATAGGCAGCGGTAGAAATCAGCAGACTCTTGAGGCCGACCAGCGGGAAAAACGCAAAGAAGCCGAGAGCCATGATCAGCGCGCCGAGGATCATCACCTGGCGGCGGCCGATCCGGTCGGACAGCAAGGCAAACAACGGCGCGGTGATCACGATGGCGATCGACAGCGACAAGTCGAATACCAGCGCATCGGTACTGCCATAGCCCAATTGCGTTGCATACGACAGAAAGAACGTGCTGCCGATGTAGGCGATGGTCACATAGCCGAAAGCGATGCCGGTGCACAACAGCATGGCTCTGGGCCGCGCACGCAGCGCTTCAAGCAGCGGCATGCGCACGTGGGCGTGCGGTTCGGCGGGTTGTTCGAGCGGTTTCTGCAGGCGCGCATACAGACCGATCAGCACCAGCACGCCACCGAGCCAGAATGGAATGCGCCAGGCAAATCCGGCCAGGTCATCGTGTGATGCGACACTGACAATCGCGAACACTCCGGCACCGAGAATCCCGCCGATACCGATGCCCATGCTGGTGAAACTGCCCCACAGACCACGACGCCCGGGCGGCGCCGACTCGATACCGAACAACGCCGCGCCACCCCACTCGCCACCGGCGGCAAAGCCCTGCACCAGCCTGAGCAGCACCAACAACACCGGTG
Organism: Pseudomonas sp. 13B_3.2_Bac1; assembly: GCF_025466205.1. Taxonomy (NCBI): domain Bacteria; kingdom Pseudomonadati; phylum Pseudomonadota; class Gammaproteobacteria; order Pseudomonadales; family Pseudomonadaceae; genus Pseudomonas; species Pseudomonas sp. 13B_3.2_Bac1. The sequence goes on along the minus strand of NZ_JANLOG010000152.1, from coordinate 62,023 downwards.
CGCCAGCGCCGAGGGTGGCATAGCCCGGCAGGCAGCCGATCAACAGCGTGCTCAAACCCATCAGCAGCAGCGTGATCACCAGCATTTTCTGCCGGCCGAGTTTGTCACCGTAATGCCCGAACACCATGCCGCCAAGGGGCCGGGCGAAGAACCCGGCGCCAAAGGCGCCGAACGCCACCAGCGTCGCGGTCAGCGGATCCATCTGCGGAAAGAACACTTTGGGAAACACCAGCGCGGCGGCGGTGCCGTATATCACGAAGTCATAGAACTCCAGGGCGGTGCCCATGCCGGAGACGAAAAACGTCCTCAGCGCTGACGGGGAACCGCTCTTGCGATCAATCTCGGTAGCCATGTGCATTGCTCGTTTTGTTTTTATTGGAGGCCGCGATTCAGAAACGCAGATAGCCGTTTCGGGCGAGCTGTTTGGGGTTGCCGGCGGCGTATTCGAGGACGCTGTTCTCGGTGTCGATGCCGATGGTCAGCAGAGTCTCCCAGCGTTCGGTCGCCGGCATGCTCAGATCCGGGTGGAAGCAGATCGGCGCGTCTTCACCCGCCTCGCCGCACATGGCGTCTGCCCGATGGCTCAGGTTGCCACTGGCCATGTTTTGCAGCGCCGCGTTGACGTGATCGAAACGCGCGTAAGTCGTCGAGGCATCCGGTGTGCGCTCGCCGAGGCTCAGTTCGGGATCTAGAAAATGGTTGGTGTGGGTGATCCAGCCCTCGGCATCGGGCTGCACCACTGCAGTGAATGCTGGCGACATTTCAATGCTCACCGCACGCGGGCTTGAGTCCTCGCGGGAGAACACGGTCAGCACCGTGGAGGCGCTGACCCGCGCTGAACGCGCCAGCGCAATCGCTTCGTCAACGCTGCTGGCTTCTTCAAGGATGCGCCGGGCAACCGCATGCACCGGCACCCCGGCAGATCCATTGTCGCTGGCGTGATGCAGGATGTTGAAGTGCAAACCCAGCCCGGCGCTGTTGACGCCGATCTTGCCGAGCATGCCGAACTCGGTGAACAGTTTGACCGTCATGCCTGCGGCCGTGGTCAGTTGCAGAATCAGCCCGTTGGGCACCAGCGAATCGTGCCAGTCCCAAGTCTGGATGCTGCGCGGCGGCAATGCGCCGTGGGGGGCGAACACGGCGGTCGAGCACTCGCCCTCGGTGGACGCCGGCATTACCGCGAGAATCTCGGTACGAGCATTCAGACTGGCGAGCTGCCAAAGCGGCACCTCGGCACCTTCAGCAGTGGCGACGAGCTCTTCGGCGAGGCTCGGGCACCAGCCTTGGAGGGTTTGCAGACTGGCTTCACCGATGGCCTGCACCTGTGCCTGGGGAACACCGACCTGATTGAAGAAATCCAGATAGAGCGCCACCGTCTGGCGGATCTGCGCGCCCCAGGTGGTGCCAATCTGCTGCCCGCGAGTCTGCGGGTTACGGGTGTCGGTGACGAAGCAATGAACATTCACGAAAAGATTTCCTTGTTGTCGTTTTGAAAGGCTGCCGTCACGGTTTACGGCGGTAGATTTCGCGACCGGCGAACCAGGTGTTGAGCACCTGGGTGTCGCGCAGAGCGGCGGGCTCGACCGTGAACACATCGCGGTCGAGGACGATCATGTCGGCCTGCTTGCCGGGCTTGAGCGAACCGATCTGGTCTTCAAGACGCAGCACCTTGGCCGCGTTGAGGGTGTAGGCCTGGAACATGACCTGGCGGTCGATGTCTTCGGCGGCGTTGAGCACGCCTTTCGGTCCTTTGCGGCTGACGGCCTGATAGATCGCCTTCCACGGCTCCGGGGTGGTGATCGGCCAGTCGCTGGCACCGGCGATGGTCGCGCCGTTCTTCAACAGCGAGCGCGCCGGATAGGTGTACATGAAGGCCATCGCGCTGACGTAAGGCTTGACCAGATCCATGCTCGACTCATCGGCGGCAGCCCAGAACATCTGCATCGAGGCGATGACATTCAGCGCCTTGAAACGAGCGAACTCCTTGGGATTGACCATTTGCAGGTGAGTGATCGAATGGGCGATGCCACTCTGACGATCCTTGCGCGCCTGCTCGATGCCGTTAAGCGACTCACGCACCGCGCGGTCACCGATGGCGTGGATGTGCACCAGCCAGCCACGGGCATCGGCAGCGCTGACCAGCTCGCCGAAATGCGCCGGGTCGATCAGCAGCTCACCGGTCTTTTTCGAGTTGCGGTACGGCTCGAGCATCGCCGCGCTTTGCGCCGGCGCTTCGGCCACGCCGTCAGCGAAAATCTTGATCCCCGGCAAGGTCAGATTGCTGACTCCGAGGAACTGTTGGCGCACCTTGTCGAGCTCATCGAGGTCGGCCGGTCTGGCCTTGGAATCCGCCATCAACAGCGCCGCGACGTGGGCGGTGAGTTCGCCGTTTTCCGAGAGTTTTTTGTAGGTCGGCAACACACCGAGCGAGGTGTTGGTAACGTCACTGCCCGGGACTTCGTTGGCGAGCGGGTCCATCCATCCGGTGATCCCCAGGCTCTTGTAGTAGTTCAACGCCGCGCGCCCAGCGGCCAGCAAGGTGTCAGCGGTCGGCGGCGGCAGCAAGGCCTGCACCGGGTACAGTCCGGCATCGACGAGGAAGCCATCCGGGCTGCCGTCGGAGTGATGGCCGATGGTTGCCTGCTCTTCGCCCTTGAGCGTTTTAACTTTCTCTGCCGTGACGCCGGCGCGTTCAAGCATCGCCCGATTGGCCCAGCCGGTGTGCAGATCCCAGCCCAGCAGGAGGATCGGCTGGTTCGCCCATTCGCCCTGATTGAAACGCTGCTCGAGGGCGGCGATGTCGCTCCAGTAGGTCGACGGCAACCCGCCGACACTGAGGAAATCCCCACGCTGCGCCTTGCCGTCCTGACGCCATTGGCGCAGGCGTTGTTCCAGTTGATCAAGCGGCAACAGTTGCCCGTCGAGGTTGGCCTGCAACATCTGCAGACCGCCCTTGATCGTGTGGGAATGCGAGTCGATGAAGCCCGGCATCAGCACTTTGCCGTGCAGGTCGATCACTTGCGTGGCCGGCGTCTTCAGGCGCATCACCTGCGCATCCGTGCCCACGGCGAGGATCTTGCCGTTCTCCACCGCGACCGCTTGCTGCAAGGGCTGGCCGGGTTCGGCGGTGTAGACCTTGGCGTCGTGCAGGATCAGATCGGCGGACGCCAGACTTTCCAGTGAGGCACAGGCCAGTGCCGATGACACCATCAGGATCAGTAGCTGCTTCATGAGGCTTCTCGTTATTTTTGTTAGGCTGCGAGCAAGCCTATCCAAGCCTTGGCGATAACTGAATGCCACCTCGCGCACAACTTCTGTGCCCAGCAGGAATAGATCAATGGACAAGATGAGTGCCCTGACGATGTTCGTCGCCACCGCCGAACACGGCAATTTCAGCCGCGCCGCCGAGGTGCTCGGCAAGACTCCGTCAGCCCTGACCAAAGCCGTGGCGCAACTGGAAGAAGAGCTTGGCACGCGGCTGTTCGACCGGACGACCAGACGCATGGCGTTGACCGAGGCCGGACGGATTTATCTGGATGGCGCGCGGCAGGCGTTGATGCAACTGCAATTGGCCTGCGAGGGTGTCGAACAGCTCAGGCACGAATTGAGCGGCGGCCTGCGCATCACCGCACCGCCCTCCTTCGCCCCGGCGTTTCTCAACGACGTCTGCTGCCGCTTTCTCGACGCCCACCCACAGGTGCATCTGGAAGTCGACTTGAGTGACAGCTATGACGATCCGGTGGATGGCGGTTACGATCTGGCGCTGCGTGACGGCCCGATCGATCTGCCGGGCGTGATCGCCCAACCCATCGTCGAGAATCGGGTGGTGCTGTGCGCCAGCCCGACGTATCTGGCGCGCAAGGGTCAAGAGGTGTCACTGGACAACTATCAGCAGCACGACTGGCTGATCTTTCGTCACCCGCTGCTCAACCGGCATTTCTGGTGGGTCAAGCAAGGTGACCGGAGGATTCGCCTGACCCAGCCGAGTCCACGGGTGGCCAGCGACAATTACGACTTCCTGCTGGCCTGCCTGCTGAAGGGCCAGGGCCTGCAGTTTCTGCCGCAATGGAGCGCCGCGCCGTATCTGGCTAGCGGCGAACTGGTGGAAGTGATGCCCGAGTACTGGCGCGAGCCAAGCGCGTTCGGCCCGTGGATTTACGTGTTGTATCTGGCCCACCGGCGCAACACGCGCAAGGTCAAAGTGTTTATCGAATTCTTGAAGGCGCACTGGCGCCCACTGTCACAAGGGACGAATGAAAATGGATCTGCCACAGACATGGCGCCAGCGTTTCGCTGACACCCGCTACGAACAGCAAACCATCGGCGAATCCCGCGCCGATGTGTTCCGCCTGACGCCCGCCGGATCAGCGCCGCTGTTCGTCAAATCAGAGCCGCGAATCAGCTTCTCCGAATTGCCTGGCGAAGTGCACCGCCTGCGATGGCTGGCTGAGCAGGATCTGCCGGCGGCGCGCGTGCTCGACAGCGTCGAAGAAAGCGAGCGCTTCTGGTTGCTGATGACCGCTGTACCGGGACGCGACCTCGCCAGCAGTGAACATCTCACGCCGCAGCAAATCGTCTCGCTGGCGGCGAATGCCTTGCGCACGCTGCATGCGATCAACATTGAAGACTGCCCATTCGATCATCGCCTCGACGCGAAAATCGCCCTGGCCCGCGAGCACCTGTTGGCCGGTTTGATCGACGAAGAGGATTTCGACGACTCGCGCCTCGGCCAAAGCGCCGAAGCGCTGTTCGAGCAGATGCTGGCCGCGCGCCCGAACAGCGAAGACCTGGTGGTGACTCACGGCGACGCGTGCCTGCCCAACCTGCTCGCCGACCACGGTCGCTTCAGCGGTTTCGTCGACTGCGGGCGGCTGGGCGTTTCCGACCGTTTCCAGGACCTTGCACTGACAGCCCACAGCATCGCCTACAACCTCGGCGAGCAATGGGTGCCGGCATTTTTCGAGGCTTATGGGGTGCAACCGGATCTGCGAAAAATCGCTTTCTATCAGTTGCTCGACGAGTTTTTCTGAGGCACGCATCAACGATGCGGATGCACCGTCATCGCCACCAGTTTGATCACAATCGGCCGCACCACGAGGATGCACAGAAAGGCCACCGGCATTGCCAGCTTGTAAGCGTGCAACGCATTACTCAGGTAGTCGTTATCAATCCCGGAATTGGCGGCGGTGATCACCAGCGACATCAGGAACGCCATGATCGTCGCCATGTACAACGCAAACACATAGGGTGTCGCCCGCGGCGACAGCTTGCGCCGGCTGAGATACAAGGCATCGGTGGTGGTTCTTTGATTCATAGGGCTTTTCCATCCATTGACAGGGAGTCGGCACCTTAGCAAAGCCCCCCTGCGCGCAACTAGACGGCCCGCCACAGGTACTTTATAAAGCACAACTTACGAATCAAACCCATGCGGCGGGACACGGATGAATCTGTTGGCGGCGATTGCCAGTTTTATCAAAGTGGTCGAAGCCGGCTCCATCGTCGGCGCCGCCAAGACGCTGGGTGTCAGTGCGGCCGCGGTGAGCCAGACCCTCAATCGCCTCGAAACGCACCTCGGTGTTCGCCTGCTGCAACGCACCACCCGCCGCATGGCCCTCACCGAAAATGGTGCGCTGTATTACGAAAAGGTCAGACGCATCGCGGCTGATCTGGAGTCGGCGCAAAGTGCGATCGTCAGCGATGAAAGCGAACTGCAAGGGCGTTTGAGCATCGCCTCCACCAGCGCATTCGGCCGCCACGTCCTGGCGCCGTTACTCGCCAGTTTCGCCGCGCTGCATCCGCGCCTGCTGGTCGAGCTGTCGACCACCAACGGCAAGATCAATCACATCCAGGACGGCATCGACCTGAGCCTGCGGATCAAGCCGCAACTGGAAGATGGCATCGTCGCGCGCCGGATTGCTTCCCTGCCGTTCATCTTCTGCGCCGCCCCCGCCTACCTCGAACGCGCCGGCGTGCCGCAATCACCGCAAGACCTGCAACACCACGCCTGTCTGGCGTTCCGTTATCCATTGGACGGGCGTTTTCTGCGCTGGGGTTTCCTCCGCAACGGCGAGCACTACGACGCCCCGATCAACGCCACCGCCATCAGCGACGACATCGATGTTCTGGCGCAAATGGCAGTCAACGGCGCGGGCGTTACGCGCCTGGCCGAATTCGTCGCCGCGCCCTATCTTGAAAGCGGTCAATTGCTGCCGCTGTTCGACGATCTCCAAGGTGAGGCGCAGGCTTATGTCGAACCGATGGACATCTATGCATGCGTGCAGGAGCGAGCGGCGATGACGCCGAAGGTCAGAGCTTTCATGGATTATTTGACGGAACACTTGAAGAGGCGCTGGCCGATCGAAGATGCTTTGGCCCCGTCGTTTCACGCGCCCACTGAAAAGGATTTGCAGTGAACACTCCTCGCTACGCAAAAGGCTATGGTCAGCCACCCGTATATCTGGCATCGATCAACTCGACTGATTCGATGACCGGCAATCTGGTTTTCGCCGGCGCTGCGGCCGGAAAAATCCACATGGCGTTCACTTCACACGTCGAACTGATACGCCTGCTCAACGCACTAATGCTTGCGCGTGTACCTTTTGCTGTCGGAGGCATGTGCCCGGGTCCTGCGGAGGAAGCAGGTTTGCTGATCACCAACGGAGAGCTTGCAGGAACTTATATCGAGCTGTCCTGGACTGGCCCGCAGGAATGGGTTCTACGCCAGATTACCAACCGCTGTGACCAATGGCAGTTGGAACCTGAGGTCAGCAAGATTGCCAACACATCATTCGATCCGGAATCGCTATCAACCGTTCTCCTGCCGCCGTGTCGATCTGCTTAACTGAAACATTGCAACTCCCCACCACAGGAGATCGGCAATGCAGCTCACAACCCCGTTTGCGGTGTTATTGATGACGACCAGCCTCGCCGGTTGCGCCGGGTCAGCTGGCTCCAGCGTGTACCTCCCGCTGACCGCCACCCGGCAGAACACCGGGCAGATCGGCAATGTCACGTTGGCCGACTGGGGCCAGCGGACCAATTTCAATTTCTTCATCAGCGGTACGCCGAGCGGTGCCTCGCTACCCTTGCGCCTTTATGCCTTCGTCAACAAGGGCAGTTGCCAGCAACCCGGAGCGGTGGCCTATGCGTTGAACGACAGGGTCAATACCGAACGACAGGCGATTCGTGGCTGGACGTTTTCCCGGAGCGCGCCGGTGGCCCTGTCGCAGTTGCTGTCCGGCGATTACTCCGTGGTAGTGCGCACGGCGGCGACTGATGGCAGCGTGGATATTTTTTGCGCGGATCTGCGTCAGGGCAGCATCACTAAATAGCGCCGGGCGAATCATCAGCCCCCTCAAACTGCCGGCTACAGGCGCTCATCTGCTGGGTGATCCACTCGCGGAAAACCATCGCATTGGTGCTCTGCTCAAAGGGTTGCGGCGATAACAGGCAATAACTCGAGCCGTCGCGAATGAAGCCGAATGGCGCGATCAATTGGCCGGATTTGAGCTCGTCCTGAACCATCAGAAACGACGCCATGGCGATCCCTTGCCCCGCTAACGCCGCTTGAATGCACAGATAGAAGTGTTCGTAGTCGACCCGACTGACCTGCACCGTGATCATGTCGGCCAGTCGAAGCCAGTTATCCCACGCCTGTGAGCGCGTCTTGCTGCGCAGCATGCAGGCACCGCGCAAATGATCGCTTGCAGGACGACTGGACGGCACGCAGACCGGGCCGATCCATTCCTCACAAAGGGTCACCCCATGCACGGTCTCGCCCCAATGAAAATCGTCGCGCCGGATCGCCAGATCCACCCCTGAACGAGCGAAGTCGATGGGCCCGCCGGCCGTCAGCAATTGCACCTGCAACTGTGGATGCGCGCTGTGGAAGTCAGGCAAGCGCGGGATCAGCCATTTCATGGCGATGGTCGGCTCGCAGGACACCACCAGCACGTCATCGTGGACTTCGCGTTGCAGACGATAAACAGCGCTTTCCAACTGCTCGAACATCGGCGCGGTGACATTGAACAGCAAGCGCCCGGCGTGGTTGAGAAAGATCGCCCGATTGCGCCGCTCGAACAATTCCACGCCGATCGCCTCCTCCAGCAAGCGCACCTGGCGGCTGACCGCACCATGAGTAACGTGCAGCAGCTCGGCAGCTTTTACAAAACTCTGGGTCTGGGCGGCGGTATTGAAGAAGCGAAAGGCAGCCAATGGAGGAAGGTTCATATAGGCGATGATTTCTCACAGATTTTCGCGACTATAAATCGTTTTTTTTGCCGAAGACACTTCTCCATCATGGCGCCGCTCGCAGACGCTGGAGCAGATTCGCATCAATGACTGTTGGTCATTGGGCAGATCGAAGCTCGACATCTGTGAATTCGAGTAGCGCAAATATCGTCATGGAGAGAGCAGGAATGAACGAGTTGTTGCTGGTAATCGCGATCACCATCCTGGCCGTGATCAGTCCCGGGCCGGACTTTGCCATGGTCACCCGCAACAGTTACGCCTATGGCCGGCGAAGCGGTTTGCTGGCTGCGCTGGGCATTGCCTGCGGCGTGCAGGTTCATGTGTTCTACACCGTGTTCGGGGTGGCGCTGATCATTACTCAATCGCCGGTACTGTTCTGGATGATGAAGCTGCTGGGTGCCGGTTACCTGGTCTATCTGGGCATCAAATCCTTTACCAATAAATCGGTGCTGATATTTGCCGATGCGAGCGCTTCGGCACCCCGCGCCTGGAAAGTGTTCTGCTCAGGTTTTCTGACCAATGCACTGAATCCGAAAACCATGCTGTTCGTGGTGGCGGCGTACAGCCAGGTGGTGGAGCCAGGCAGTTCCCTGACAGCAAACTTCGCCTATGGCTTGTTCATGTCGTTCACTCACTGGGCGTGGTTCAGCCTGGTTGCACTGTTTTTTTCAACGGATCGATTACGTCGCCGGATGCTGGAAAAACAGCGGCTCATCGACAAGGTGATTGGTACGGCACTGATTGGTCTGGCGGCGTGTTTGATGATTCCCGGGGTTGCACAGTCCTGAGGTAGAGCGTTTATGCTGTCGAGTCTGATACCTGTCGAGGTATCCCTCGGCACACCCACGATGAGGCCCATTTCATGAGTAAAGTGCCCTACGTACCGCCCAAAGTCTGGAAACACGAAGCGCCGTCCGGCGGCCAGTTCGCCAACATCAACCGCCCGATTGCCGGGCCGACCCATGAAAAGACGTTGCCGGTGGGCAAGCATCCGCTGCAGCTGTATTCGCTGGCGACGCCCAACGGCGTGAAGGTGACCATCCTCCTGGAAGAATTGCTCGCACTGGGGCATACCGGTGCCGAGTACGATGCGTGGCTGATCCGCATCAACGAGGGGGATCAGTTCTCCAGCGGTTTTGTCGAGATCAATCCGAACTCGAAGATTCCAGCGCTGCTCGACCGCAGCACACAGCCGCCGACTCGGGTGTTCGAATCCGGTTCGATCCTGTTGTATCTGGCAGAAAAATTCGGCGCCTTCCTGCCGAAAGATCCCGCCGGTCGCACGGAAACCCTGAACTGGCTGTTCTGGCAAATGGGCGCGGCGCCTTATCTGGGCGGCGGCTTCGGGCACTTCTATGCGTATGCGCCGGAGAAGCTCGAATACCCGATCAACCGCTTCACCATGGAAGCCAAGCGTCAGCTTGATGTGCTTGACCGGCGCCTTGGCGAGAGCCGCTACCTGGCCGGCGACAGCTACACCATCGCCGACATCGCGGTCTGGCCGTGGTACGGGCAACTGGTGCGCAATAACGTGTATTCGGCGGCTGAATTTCTATCGGCACAGGATTACACCCACTTGCAGCGCTGGGCAGAAGAAATCGCTCAACGCCCTGCGGTGATCCGTGGCCAGCGCGTCAATCGCACCTGGGGTGACGAGGCCAGCCAAGTTCCTGAACGGCATCAGGCCAGCGATCTGGATTGACGCCGCGCTCCCACAGGGATCCGGGATCACAGCAATCTTTGTGGGAGCGGGCTTGCTCGCGAAGGCTCCGGGTCAGTCAACACTGGCATCACAGACCTACCGCTTTCGCGAGCAAGCCCGCTCCCACAGGGGTTCGGGTTGGACATGAGGATTTGAGAGCCCCTGCAATTACAGTGGGACTTGTGCTGGACTTGGGCATCCGCAATCACCCGCAATCCTTGTGGGAGCGGGCTTGCTCGCGAAGGCGTCGGCTCAGTCAACACTCACATCCAGACATACCGCTTTCGCGAGCAAGCCCGCTCCCACAGCAACATGAGTGCGCGACGCGCAATGCCCTGTTTCGCAAGACCCACCGGATAAACCCATCTCCACACCACCACTGTCACCGAAGGATCTGCAATGCCCCCTGGAAAACGTGAACTGGCGCAAATCGAGCGGCGCTTGATTGCCACGCTCACTGACGCGTGTGAGACCGCAAAAGGCGAAATCAAAGGTTTCACCTGGCTCACCCACACCGCTGATTTGAACGCGCTGGCTCAAACCCTGAAAGTCATCTGGGTGTTCGAAACCGAGGCCGACAAAAATCTCGCCCTGACCGACGCCAAGGCACGCATCCATGAACTGGCGGCCACTGCGCTGCATGAGGCCAACATCGATGTACCCGTTTCAGACCGCAACGTGCGTTTCGACTCCGAAGAGGAATGCCAACGCACTCACGGTGGCAACTGGCGTCATCGTCTGGTCCGGTATTCCTAGCCCTTGCGTTGCTGCTGATACTGCGCAACCAGCTTGTCGAGGAACTCGAACAGTTTCAGGTTCATCTCCTCATAAGCGTTGGTTCGTAGCATCGCCGGCTGCTGAACGAAACGCCGATCCACCGCCGCCGCCAACTCGTCGCCGGACGCGGCAATCAAGCGCTCCACGACCTCCGTAGTGAACTCCATATGGCACTGGAAGCCGTAGACCAGATCGCTGTACTCGACAATCTGACGCGGGCAGCCCTCACTGACGGCAAGGATCTTCGCCTGCGCCGTCAGCCCCGGCATATCGTTGTGCCAATGCCCCACTTCGAGCTTATCGCCGAAGTGCGCAACCTTGGCGTTGCTCTTGCCCGCCTCAGTCAAGGTGATCGGAAAATTGCCGATCTCCTTTTCCGGACTATGGCCATGTGCTGCACCCAGCGCTTCGCCGAGCAATTGCGCCCCCAGGCAAACACCGACCACTGCCTTGTTCGCGTTGATCGCTCTGACGATCAGATCGCACTCGGCGGCCGCATCGAAATGCGGGCATTGCTCTTTGCTCGTCGCCGGCGATTGCGGACCGCCCAACACCACCAGCAGGTCGATGTTCTCGACGCTGGCAGGCAACGCGTCAAACGCATGAACGCGCGAATAGCTCGCTTCATGGCCACGTTCGCGAACCCAGGTTTCATAGGCGCCGGGCGATTCGAATGCTTCGTGAACCACGAAATGAACGTTCATTGGAAATCCTTGGTGAGGAGCAGGATGAGTGATGCGCGAAAGACTATATGACACTTCGTGTCATTGACAAGTCCGTTGCTGGAGCTGAGCTGCCAACTCCGCAATCACTTCTCTCAACCGGTCACATTCGACTCGACAAGATGAACCTCCACTGCACTGCGCCCCGCTAACCACGCGAGCACCGACGCAACCACCAATACCGTAGCGCTCAGCTCGAAGGTGGCTTGATAACCGCTCAGATCAAATGCCAGGCCACCGACGATTGCCCCGGCTGCGATAGCCAGTTGAACAATGGCCACGAGCAAGCCGCCCCCGGCTTCGGCATCCTCCGGGAGCGTCTGCGCCAGCCATGTCCACCAGCCAACGGGAGCCGCCGTGGCGACCAGCCCCCACAGTCCGAGCAGCACTGCGCTGAGCAACGGCGATGCGCCGAAGTTCACAAGGGCCAGTGCAATCACCGCCATGATCAGCGGAATAACCGTGAGCGTGCGGTACAGGCCGGTGCCGAGGAATCTTTCAATCACAAAGGTCCCGATGAAACCGGCAAGCCCCAGCCCCAGCAGCATCAACGACAGGGTTGCAACGCTGACCCCGGTGACGACCTCCAGAAAGGGACGCAGGTAAGTGAACAGCATGAACTGCCCCATGAAAAATACGCTGACGGCGACCATCCCCAAGGCGACCGGCCATTGCTTCATCAACCGCAGGGCATTGCCGCTACCGGCCTGACGCTCGAGCTTGAAGGACGGCAGGCTGATCAGCAGCCACACGGCCGCCAGCGCAGCGACCGGAACCACACAGAAGAATGCGCCGCGCCAGCCTATCAACGCGCCGAGGAAACTCCCCGCCGGAGCGGCAATCACCGTCGCCAGCGCGTTACCGCCGTTGACGATGGCCAGTGCCCGAGACACTTGATCAGGCTGCACCAGACGCATTGCGGTCGCCGCCGACAACGACCAGAAACCGCCGATAGCGATACCGATCAAGGCCCGCCCGAACATGAACGAAGGGTAGCCCGGCGCGAACGCGACCACTGTTCCCGAGACGATCATCAGCAAGGTCAGACCCAGCAACAGCTTCTTGCGCTCGACGCGAGCAGCGACCGCTGCAATCACCAGGCTGGTCACCAGGGCGAACGCCCCGGACACGGAAATCCCCTGCCCGGCCTGGCCTTCTGTGATGTGCAGTTCTGCGGCAATGGGCGTCAGCAGGCTGACCGGCATGAATTCTGAAGCGACCAGCGCGAAGGCGGCCAACGACATGGCCAGCACGGCGCTCCAGCCGCGTTGTTCTGTAGAAAGAGAAGTCATGGGAACTACCTGTATTGCGAGAGGCGTCAGGATCGCGTTGTCGAATCGCGGCTCTCCTGTAATGGTTTGACACATTCTCCCGGTCGATTGACCTCTGCCCTAGTGCATTCCTCTTGAATGCTTGCCTGATCCTCTGAGGATGCAGGGTGATGTATAGGAAACGTCTGTTCGGCGGACTAGAGTTCGATCATCAGGAGTTGCCCGACATGATCACTACCCCGCTGCGCCACGAGTCACCTTTGGCGTTGAACATTGACCCGCGCGTGAGCGTGCCGGGTGACTTCCCCACGGCCATACCCGGGCTGTCGCTGTTTCGTCGCGATCAGCCGGCGCCACCGGCCGTGTGCATGATCGAGCCGAGCCTGATTCTCGTGGGCCGTGGGGAAAAGCGCTTGTGGGTCGGGGGTGAAGGTTACAGCTATGACCCTTCGCGGTTTCTGGTCACCTCACTGGATCTGCCCGCCAACTCTGAAGTGCTGGTTGCCAGCCCCGAACAGCCCTGTGTCGGACTGGTGCTGAAACTGGATGTGAGCATGCTCGCCGAGGTCATCACCAAGGTTGGCCTGCCGGCCAAGCGGCATTCATCCACGGGTTCAGGCGCTGGCATTGGCGACATGTCGTGCGCGCTGGAAGGCGCGCTCGAACGCCTGCTGGCATTGCTCGATGAGCCCGAGGCAATCCCGCTGCTGGCGCCGCTGGTGCTGCGGGAAATCCACTATCGGCTGCTCCATACCGATCAAGGCGCGCGGCTGCGGCAGATCACTGCCGTCGATGGCCAGGGTTATCGCATCGCCAAAGCCATCGACTGGCTCAAGGTCAACTACAGCGCGGCGCTGCGCATCGATGAACTGGCGGCGCGGGTGCAGATGAGCACACCGACCTTTCACCACCACTTCCGCCAGCTCACCGGCATGAGCCCGCTGCAGTACCAGAAGTGGCTGCGATTGAACGAAGCCCGCCGGCTGATGTTGATGGAGCGTCTGGACGTTTCGCGAGCGGCGTTTGCGGTCGGCTATGAAAGTCCCTCGCAGTTCAGCCGCGAATACGCACGCCTGTACGGCACCGCACCGAGTCGTGACATGGCGCTGCTGCGGGGCGAGCAATACGCCGCAGAAGCGCTGGGCAACGCGACCAGTTGAGCAAAAGAACACGCTTTACCGGTGAGGCGCCACGCCGCGTTTCTCCGCTTATAAAAATGCACGTCAACCGATGATCGAGCGGGTGAACCATGGAACTACGAATCAACCAGAAAACCTATCAGGTCGATGCCGACGCCGATACGCCCCTGCTGTGGGTGATCCGCGATGACCTGGGCATGACCGGCACCAAGTACGGCTGTGGACTGGCGCAGTGCGGCGCCTGCTCCGTGCTGGTGGACGGCAACGTGGTGCGCTCGTGCGTCACGCCGGTGGCCGGTGTGGTAGGCCGCGAGGTCACCACCATTGAGGCGATCGAGGCCGATGAAGTGGGCAAACGAGTGGTCTCGACCTGGGTCGATCTGCAGGTCGCCCAGTGCGGCTACTGCCAGTCCGGCCAGGTGATGGCCGCCACGGCGCTGCTCAAGCAAAACCCCAAACCGAGTGACGCGCAGATCGAGGCGGCGATGGTCAACCTGTGCCGCTGCGGCACATACAACGCCATTCATGCCGCCGTGCATGAGCTGGCCGGCAAGGGAGACGCCTGATGAACGTGCGTATCGATCCTGCTCAGGAAGCCTCGGCACTGACTCTGCACGAACCGATCAACGTGTCGCGCAGACGTTTCCTGGCCGGCACCGCCGTCGGCGCATTGGTGCTCGGTTTCGGCCTGCCGCTGGGCACGACTCGGGTGCAAGCCGCAGTGGCGGCCGCGACTGCCGAGCGCGGCACGCAGGTGCCGGCGTTTCTGGAAATTCGCCCGGACAACCGCGTGCGCCTGCTCTGCCCGTTCATGGAAGGCGGACAAGGTACGTTCACCGCGATGGCGCAGATCGTCGGTGAAGAACTGGATGCCGACCCGTCGACGTTCCTGGTGGAAGCCGCGCCGCCCGGCGAAACCTATGTAGTGATGGAAAACGGTATGCGCATCACCGGCGGCAGCATGTCGGTGCGCATGAGTTACCCGGTGATGCGCCGCCTCGGCGCCCTCGCCCGCGCCATGCTGCTGCAGGCGGGCGCCCAGCAGCTGGGGGTGCCGGTGGGCGAACTGAGCACCGAACCCGGCAAAGTCGTGCACGCGAAGTCGGGCCGCTCGGTGGCCTACGGCGAACTGGCCGAGCACGCCATGGATCTGCCGGTTCCCGATCCGGCCTCGGTGCAGCTGCGTGATCCGAGCCAGTTCCGCTGGATCGGCAAACCGGTGAAGCGCGTCGATGCCTACGACAAGTCCACGGGCAAGGCGCTCTACAGCATCGACCTGAAGGTCGACGACATGCTCCACGCCGCCGTTCAACATGCCCCGCGTCTGGGGATGACGGTGGGCAATCTGCGTAACGAAGAGCAGGTCAAGGCGATGAAAGGCGTGCATTCCGTGCATCGTCTGCCGGGTGCCGTGGCCGTGGTCGCCGAACGTTGGTGGCACGCCAAACGTGCAGTGGAAGCGATTCAGGTCGACTGGCAGGAACCCACGGCCGACAGCAAGGTACGGCCGATGCCCGCCGACTTTTCCAGCGATGCCTGGCTCAAGCGCCTGGCTGACGACAAAGGCCCGGCCAAGGATGATGAAAATGAAGGCGACGTGGCTGCAATTCTGGCAAGTGCCAAGACCCGGATCGACGCCACCTACCACAACCAGTACCTGAACCACGGCCAGTTGGAGCCGCCGTCGGCGCTGGCCCGATTCAATCCCGACGGTTCGCTGGAAGTCTGGCTGCCGAATCAGGCGCCGGACATGTTCCGTGCGGACATCGCCAAACGCACGGGGCTGGACCCGTCGCGGATTACCTTGCATTCGCCATTGCTGGGGGGCTTCTTCGGTCGGCATTTCCTCTACGACGCCGCCAGCCCCTACCCCCAGGCGATCGAACTGTCCAAGGCAGTTGGCCGCCCGGTCAAACTGATCTGGAGCCGCGAGGAAGAGTTCCTGCGCGACGTGCTGCGTCCCGTAGCCGCCGTGAATTTCCGCGCCGCGCTGGACAACGACGGCTGGCCGCTGGCAATCGAAGCGATCAGCGCCACCGAAGGTCCGACCGAGGCGCTTGCCGGCAAGCAGGGTGAAAAGCTCGACCCGACGGCGCTTGAAGGGTTATCGGGCAAGTCCTATGCGATCCCCAACAAGCGCATCGCGCAGATCTACGCCAAAGGCCCGGCGATGCTGGGTTACTGGCGTTCGGTGGGCAACTCGCTCAACGACTTCTTCTATGAGTCGTTCCTCGACGAACTGGCCGACAAGGGCGGCAAGGACCCGTTCGAATTGCGCCTGCATCTGCTGCGCGACAACCGTCGACTGACCACGCTGCTGCAAGCAGTGGGCGAGCTGTCGGGTGGCTGGAAGCGTGGGCCGTTTACCGCGGCGGACGGCAGCAAACGTGCGCGAGGCGTGGCGATGGCGTCGCCGTTCGGTACCCAGACCGCCGTGATCGCCGAGGTCTCCATCGAGAACGGCCAGGTCAAGGTGCACGACATCTGGCAGGCGATCGACCCCGGCAGCATCGTCAACCCGGCGATTGTCGAAGCGCAGGTCAATGGCGCGGTGGCGCTGGGACTGTCGCAGACCCTGGTGGAGGAAGCCGTGTGGATTGATGGCAAGCCGCGCGCGCGCAACTACGACCTGTATCCGATCCTGCCGCCTGCGCGGATGGCTCGGGTCCACGTGCGTGTTGTCGAGAGCGGGGAAAAAATGGGCGGCATCGGCGAACCACCGCTGCCCGCCGTCGCGCCCGCTGTCGCCAATGCGGTGGCAACGCTGACCGGGCAACGGGTGCGCAGCCTGCCCATGAGCCGACACACCTTCACTTGATCAGCGCCGGAGCGTCCATGAATAACCGCCGATTCGCAAGAACCGCTGGCTGGCTGGCAGTGCCGTGCCTGGTCGCGGCAGGCCTGCTGGCCTGGTATGTCACCCGCGAGCCTGTCTCGCGCCTTGAAAACAACCAAATCGCCGTGGCCGATATCGACCCGGCGCTGGTGGCCCGTGGTGAATACGTCGCCCGACTCAGCGATTGCGTCGCGTGCCACAGCGTGCCGGGCGGCGCACCGTTCGCTGGCGGCCTGGAAATGGCCACACCTCTGGGCGCGATTCACGCGACCAACATCACCCCGGAGCCGGAAACCGGCATCGGTCGCTACAGCCTGGCGGACTTCGACCGTGCGGTGCGCCACGGCGTGGCACCCGACAGCCGCCGTCTGTACCCGGCGATGCCCTACCCGTCCTACGCCAAGCTCAGTGACGACGACGTGCGGGCGCTGTACGCGTTTTTCATGAAAGGCGTGGCACCGGTCAAGCAGGCGAATATCCCGAGCGCAATTCCTTTCCCGTTGAACCTGCGCTGGCCGATTGCGCTGTGGAACGGTGTGTTTGCCGATGCCGAACCTTACGTGGCCAAACCGTCGCAGGATGAAGTGTGGAACCGCGGCGCTTATCTCGTTCAAGGCGCAGGACACTGTGGCAGTTGCCATACGCCGCGCGGTCTGGCGTTCAACGAGAAGGCCCTGGATGAATCCGCCACGCCGTACCTCGCCGGCGCCTTGCTCGATGGCTGGTACGCGCCGAGCCTGCGGGATGACCACAATACCGGCCTGGGCCGCTGGAGCGAACCGGAGATCGTGCAGTTCCTCAAGACCGGGCGCAACAAACATGCGGTGGTTTACGGCTCGATGACCGAGGCGTTCAACAACTCCACGCAGTTCATGAGCGATGACGATCTGACCGCGATTGCCCGTTATCTCAAGTCATTGCCGGGGGACCCTCAGCGCGATGGCCAACCCTGGCAGTACCAAACGGTTTCAGCGACGGAACGTCTGGACGCGCCCGGTGCTCATACCTACGTCACGCGCTGCGCTTCGTGCCACGGCCTCGACGGCAAGGGCCAGTCGGAATGGATGCCACCGCTGGCCGGCGCCACCTCGGCACTGGCCAAGGAAAGTGCCTCGGCGATCAACATCACCCTCAACGGTTCGCAGCGGGTGGTGGCTGCCGGAGTGCCGGACGCCTATCGCATGCCGGCCTTCCGTGAGCAGTTGTCGGATCAGCAGATCGCCGAAGTGCTGACCTTCATGCGCAGCACCTGGGGCAATCAGGGCGGTGCCGTTGAAGCGCAGGCCGTCAACAAGCTGCGTGAACACACCGATCCGGCCAGCAGCAGCCCGATCATCCTGCAAATGCGTTAGAGGAACTTTGATGGAAAGCATCGACTTGCTGGTCCTGCGCACCGCGCGGGACTGGCTCGCCGCCGGCGAGCGAGTATTGCTCGCCACGGTGGCGCGCACTTGGGGCTCTTCGCCACGTCCGACAGGGTCGATGATGGCCTTGCGTAACGACGGCCGCGTGGTCGGCAGCGTGTCCGGCGGCTGCATCGAGGACGACCTGATCCATCGCTACACCACCGCCCATGGCGGCAGCGGCTTCAAGGACGCTGCGCCCGAGGTGGTGCGCTACGGCGTCAGCGCCGACGAGGCGCATCGTTTCGGTTTGCCCTGTGGCGGCACGCTTGAGCTGATTCTCGAGTTCAACCCGTCGTGGCAGGTGCTGGACGAACTGCTGGTGCAACTGGATGCCGGGCAACTGGTGCGCCGCTGCCTGGCACTGGATAACGGTCAGGTCACACTGCAACCCACGGCAACCCCGGAGCAATTCAGTTTCGACGGCCAACAGATGCTCAATACCCTCGGGCCGGGGTATCGGCTGCTGATGATCGGTGCCGGCGCGCTGGCCGAGTATCTGGCGACCATGGCGCTGTTCAACGGCTTCAAGGTCGCGGTTTGCGATCCTCGTGCGGAATACATCGAAACCTGGGCGGTGAACGGTGTGGAGCGGATCATCGGCATGCCCGATGACGTGGTGCGCGACTTCGCGGTCGATCTGCGCACCTGCATCGTCGCCTTGAGTCATGATCCACGACTCGACGATCTGGCGCTGCTCGAAGCCCTGCACAGCCCGGCGTTTTACATCGGCGCCATCGGTTCGCGGCGCAATAGTCAGCTGCGTCGCGAACGTCTGATCGAGCATTTTGGTGAAACCCAGGCGTCACTCGAGCGCCTGCACGGGCCGATCGGCATCTACATTGGCAGCAAGACACCGGCGGAGATCGCCGTCAGCGTGATGGCCGAGATCCTGGCCGCGAAGAATGGCGCCAGCCTGCCGAAAGAGTTTTCAATCGCCAGCTCCAAGGCGCAGGAAGCCTGACTGACTGGAACAATAGCGATCATCAGGACCTTTCGAGGCTCACGCGTAATCACCCAATCGCATCGACAGCTCGATGTCATCCGCAAACGGCACCGACAGGTAACCGTTCTGCGGCGCGCGCACATAAGCCAGATATTCCGGGCAATAGTTGGTGTTATCCGCCACCACCAGTGCGCCAGGCTTCAGGTGTTTTTCCACCAGCCTCAACACGTCGCCGTACAACGCCTTGGCCCCATCGAGCAGGAGCAAGTCGACTGACGGCGGCAGGTCGCTGGCGAGGGTGACGAGTGCATCGCCTTCGCGGATTTCCACCAGATCGCTGACGCCGCCCTCGATGAAGTGATGGCGCGCCAGGGCGATTTTCGACGATTCGAATTCGCTGCCGATCAATACGCCGCCACCGTTGTCGCGCAGTGCCGCCGCGAGGTGCAGAGTGGACAGGCCGAACGAGGTGCCGAACTCGACAATCGCTTTGGCGTTGGTATTGCGCGCCAGCATGTACAGCAGTTTGCCGGTGTCGCGCGAGACCGGCAGCCACAGATCCTTGAGCATGGCGTAGAGTTTCAGGTACTCGGTCTTGCTGTGCATCAGGCGCTCGCGCTCCTCGCCCGACACCGTTTCCAGCACCGGGCTGGTGGCAGCGCTGGCTTGGCTGTAGAGGCGTTCGATCAGGCTGGCCAATGGCTCAGAAGTCAGGGTGGTCATGATTGCTTTCCGTCAATAGGGGATTAAGATGCGAGTGATTCGTCGCATTTAAATGATGCGAGTGATTCACTCGATCCGCTATTCGCGTTTCCCCCGAGGCCCGAGCCGCCCATGAGCAATCGTCAGACCGCCCGTATTTCCTCGCGCAAACAGCCGCAGCAGGCACGCTCGGCTGACTTGGTCGCGGCGATTCTGCAGGCGGCTATTCAGGTTTTGACCGAGCATGGCGCGACCCGATTCACCACCGCACGGGTCGCGGAAAAGGCTGGCGTGAGCATCGGCTCGCTGTACCAGTACTTCCCCAACAAGGCGGCGATCCTGTTTCGTTTACAGAGCGATGAGTGGTTGCACACCACGCAGATGCTGCAGCGAATTCTGGAAAATCCCGAACAGCCACCCCTGCTTCGTCTGCGCACACTGGTACAGGCGTTCATCCGTTCGGAGTGCGAGGAAGCGCAGATGCGCTGCGCACTGAATGACGCGGCGCCGCTGTATCGCGATGCGCCCGAGGCCCACGAAGTGCGCGCCGCCGGACGGCAGATCTTTGCCGAGTTCATGCTGCAATTGCTGCCGGATGTCGATGAGGCAAGCCGCACCGCAACTTGTGATCTGATCCTGACCACGCTCAGTTCGGTGGGCAAAGACTTTTCCGGTACTGCACGCAGCGATCAGGAAATCACGGCTTTCGCCGATGGGTTGGCGGACATGTTCAGCGCCTACATAGTGGCGCTGAATCAAGTCGCCTGAACCACACAAACTCCGGCAAAAAAAAGCCCCGCAACCGAATGAGGTGCGGGGCAAAGTATTGGTTGGTTGCGGCCAACCAAAGGAGCTCGGTCAGAACGGTTTGCGCAGCCGGTCAGATGCAATCCTGGGCGGCGCGTTCAAAACTGGACGGCAGGAAATTCGAGGCCAGCAAATGGCGCTCGTAGATGAACACCTTGCCGCCACTGCCGGCCTTGTAGGCTTCCAGCACGTTGTCTGCCGACACCTTGCTCGGCACCACGATCCGGTAGCTGCGCTGGGTTTGCGAGACGGTCGGGTTCAGCGCACTGCCCTGCAGCTTCGGCACCACGCAATCGGCGTATTGCGCCGGGGTCTTGTTGGTGTGCAAGGTCAGCGTCGGGTCGTTCGGTGCGGAGGCGCAACCGCCGAGCAGCAAGGAGGCAACGGCCAGGGTCGGGGCAAACAAAGCACGCATCGGGCTAATCCTGAAAATAAAGGTCCGGTTCAACTGGCAGCGGTTCAGCGTCACGGCGCCGCCGCTGCCCTTTTGGTTTTGAGTGTTCAGCTGGAAGCCACCAGCGCCTTGAGCGAGGCGTCGAACTGCTTCAAGGCATTGAGTTGCAAGTCACGTTGTTTCTCGATCTGCGCGGCAATCTCTTGCGCCGCTTTGTCGTGGACCCAGACCGACGGGATCTGTTTCTCCACAGAGCCCTCGGCCTTGCCGATGTACTGCAGGTCGGCATCGTAGAAACGCGCGATGAAGTGCGCTTCGAACAGGCTGTTCTGCTGGGTCAGCAAGCGGTTGAAGGTGTCGAGTTTCACCACGATATCCGGATGCGCCAGAATCAATGCATCAAGGTTGTCGTAAACGGTCACCGACATGAACTGACGCTGCAGCGAGCTGAGCAACCAGTCGATGGCCAGCTCCGGATCGGAGCTGCGGACAAACGCTGCACGAATCCGCGAGTCCAGCGCATCCTTGGCACCGTGCAGCGCCATGTCGTGGTAACGCGTCAGGTACTGCAGGTTTTCCCGGGTGTTTTCGCTGTACAGCACACCCACGGTCTGTGAATGCTGCAAGGTCGCGCTGCTGCCGGCGATCGGTTGAAGATGACACTCACAGGCGTCGTCTGCGTAAGACGGTGCCGTGGCTACCACGCCGCTCATCAGCAGAGCGATCAGCGCCAGTCGGGTCAGTGTCTTCATCGCGCAATTTCCTTGAGCTGCGTGTTCAATGAAAGCGATTTTCCGCCTATTGAATGCAAAGCTGAACTTGCGTTTCGTGATGGTCACTATTACTTCTAGCGATAGTTAACGACGATAAAGTTTGATGCACGCTCATCCCTAATGACTAAAACAACAGTGAGGAAGTCGATTTGAGAACCTTTGACCTGATCCGCGACGCGGTTTTGCCCGACTTTCGCGAGCGGGTGGCCGAATACCTGGTGCAGTACGAAAGCGTGTTGCTGGACAAAAACATCACCAATGCGCAGCTCAAGCGCGATACCGCCAACCAGTTGCGCGGCTATCTGCGCGGGCTGAACACCACGCGCGTGCTGGGCATGGCCTACTGGGAAGAACTGGATCGACGGATCGTCGACACCTGGCTCGCGCCAAAGCGATGACCGACTAGACTTGCCGGGCTGCCAATGTCCCCGTCAGTCGAACCGGAGGTGTCCCCCATGAGCAACAGCGAACCTGCAACTTTCAACGGCTGGGCCGCCACCGCCGCCCGCGCCCCGCTGGAACGCTACAGCTACGATCCCGGCCCCTTGGGCGAAGAGGAGGTGGAAGTCGCGGTGGAATATTGCGGCGTCTGTCACTCCGATCAGTCGCTGATCGACAACGACTGGGGCATCAGCCGCTACCCGTTCGTGCCGGGTCACGAGGTGGTCGGCAAAATCGTGCGCATGGGCCCGCAAGTGCGCGGCCTCGAACTCGGCCAGCGCGTCGGCATCGGCTGGTACAAGGGCAGCTGCATGCATTGTTCGTCGTGCATCAGCGGCTCGCAGCAACTGTGCGGCACCGCCCAACCGACCATTATCGGCAGCAACGGCGGCTTTGCCGATCGCTTGCGTTCGCACTGGGCGTGGGCGATTCCGGTGCCGGCCAATCTTGATCCGGCGATGGTCGGCCCGTTGTTCTGCGCCGGTTCCACCGTGTTCAACCCGTTGCTGCAGTTCGGCGTCAAACCCACCGACCGGGTCGGCGTGGTCGGCATTGGTGGCCTCGGTCATCTGGCAGTGCGGTTTCTCAACGCGTGGGGCTGCGAAGTCACTGCGTTTACCTCGTCCTTGAACAAACAGGATGAAGCCAGGCGTCTGGGCGCGCATAACGTGGTCGCCTCGACTGACAGCCAGGCGCTGAAAGCGATTGCCGGCAGCCTGGACTTCCTGCTGATCAGCGCCAACGCCGACCTCGACTGGACCGCGATGCTCGCCACCCTGCGCGGCAATGGGCGGCTGCATTTCGTCGGGATCGTGCCCAACGCGATTCCGGTGCATGTGTTCGACCTGATCCCCCAGCAGAAATCCCTGTCCGCTTCCCCGGTCGGCTCGCCCGGCACGATGGCGACCATGCTTGAATTCTGCGCCCGGCATCAGATTCTGCCGCAGGTCGAGATGTTTCCCATGAGCAAGGTCAACGAGGCCGTCGATCATCTGCGCAGTGGCAAGGCGCGCTATCGCGTGGTGCTGGACGCCAGTCAGTGACGATCCTGTGCGGCGCCTGCGAGGGCAGCCGCCGCACCTCCTGCCAAAACAGCCCCGAACGCTTACAATCGCCCGTCTAACCGCCCCCTCAGACAGGCGCTTCAAGAAATGCTGCTCGATCCACCAACGATGCTGACCATCTCGATCGCTCTCGCTGCCGCTGCCGCGCTGTATCTGGCGGTCGAGTGGCGCAGCATTCGTGAGCCTTCGCTGCTGTTCTGGAGCGCCGGTTTCGCCACGATTACCGTCGGTTCCACCCTGGCACTGCTACGCAGCAACGGCTTTCTGCTGGTCGGCATCTGGTTTGCCAACGGCTTGCTGGTGACCGCGCATTTCCTGTTTCTACTCGGCGTGGCGCGCTTCACCCAGATTCGCCTGTCCCGCGCCTGGTACCTGATCTTCGTCTGCTGGCTGGTGATGCTGTTGCTGCCGGACGGGCCGCTGTGGTCGAAAGTCATGCTGGCGGCCAACTCGCTGCTGGTGGCCGCCTCGACGCTCAAGGCCAGTCTGCTGCTGCGCCCGCATGGCAAATCGCTGAGCGTCGGCGCGGTGCAATTGCGCTACGTGCTGCTGGGCCATGGGATGTTCTATGTGGCCAAGGCCCTGACCGTGATGATCCCGGGGACGCTGATCGACCTCGCCGCGTTCCGTGGCGTCATCATCCAGATCTCGCTGGTCGAAGGCGCGATGGCGATCATGCTGATCGCGCTGTCGATGACCGGCACCGAACGCTACCGGCGCGAAGAGCAGATCGCCCGATTGGCCGCCCGCGACCCGCTGACCGCCCTGTACAACCGGCGCGCGCTCGACGTGCGCGCGCCGCGCCTGCTGCAGGACGTCTCCCCGGCGCATCCCGGCGCCCTGCTGCTGATCGACATCGACAACTTCAAACTGGTCAACGACCAGTACGGTCACAGCGCCGGCGACCGTTTGCTCGTCGCCTTGAGCGAAATGATTCGCACCGAGACCACCGATGAGACATTGGCCGCGCGCTTGGGCGGTGACGAGTTCGTGATTTTGCTGAGCAACGCGCCCAGTGATCACATCGTCAGACTGGGCGACGCCCTGCGCGATCAGTTCCAGCGCAACGCCGCCCAGACCTTCCCCACCGCCGAACCGGTGACGCTGAGCATCGGCGCCACCCTGTTCAACCAGCCGCCGGCCAGCCTCGCGGCACTGATCGAGCAAGGCGACGCCGCGCTCTACGAATCCAAGCGCGGCGGCCGCAATCGCCTGCGCCTGACCGGGCTTACCACTTCAGGATGACCAGACCCATGACCCGTTCCGAGACGCCCCTGCAAGACCTCGCCGCCCCCGAAGGCGTCTGCTACGGCTGCGGCGGCCGCAACCCCCACGGGCTGCACGTCAAAAGCTATTGGCACGAGGACGGCGTGCACGTCATGGCCGAACATCTGCCGGACGACAAATACTGTGGCTGGCCGGACCTGGTGTACGGCGGCCTGCTGGCGATGCTGATCGACTGCCATTCCAACTGGACCGCCATGGCCTGGCACTACCGCCACGAACAACGTGAACCAGGCAGCCTGCCGCGCATCGACTGCGTGACCGGCAACCTCGGCATCAAATTCATCAAACCCACGCCGATGGGCGTCACCCTGACCTTGCGCGCCAGGGTCGAGGGCGAGGTCGGGCGCAAGACGCGGGTGATCTGCGAGGTGTATGCCGGGGAGGTGCTGACGGCGGTGGGTGATTCGGTGTTCGTGCGGGTTGATACCGGGCAACTGGCGGACGCAGCGCACGGCCGCTGACTCCGCACGCTCCCCTGTAGGAGCTGTCGAGTGCAACGAGGCTGCGATCTCTTGATTCTGACCTTGATGGAGGACGCCAAAAATCAACCTCAAAAGATCGCAGCCTTCGGCAGCTCCTACAGAACCGATACTTGAGCAAACCCGGCTAGGCGCGCCTACGCCAAAATCGACGAGGCTATAGCCGACCGCACTTCCAGGAGTCTCCACCCAGTGTCCGACCTGCCGACCCAGCGCGCCTACATCCGGCGCTTCAACGCCGTACTCGCCTATATCGACGCGCATCTCGAAGGCGACCTCTCGGTGAGTACGTTGAGTCAGTTGGCGCACTTTTCGGTGTTTCACTTCCATCGGCAATTCAGCGCGTTCGTTGGCGTGCCGGTGTCGCGCTATGTGCAACTGATGCGCTTGCGCCGGGCTGCACATCGGCTGGCCGCGCAGCCGGAGCATTCGATACTGGATGTCGCGTCTGGCGCCGGTTTCGAAAGTCCGGAAGCGTTCAGTCGAGCGTTCCGACGTGACTTCGGCATGACGCCGAGTGCCTTCAGGAAGCAACCGAACTGGCAGATCTGGAATGCGGTGTTTGCCATCCCTCATTTTTCCAGGAGCGTCATCATGCAAACACGAATCGTCGATTTCCCCACCGTGCGCGTCGCAGCGCTTGAGCACTGCGGCGCACCGGGGGAGGTTCAGCAAAGCGTGCAGAAATTCATCGCCTGGCGCATGCACAGCGGGCAGTCGCCCGTGGCGTCGAGTCGTACCTTCGGCATTCCCTACAACAACCCCGACACCACTGCGGCGCAGGATTTTCGCTTCGCCATCTGTGGCGAGATCGAAGAGCCGGTAGCACCCAATACGTTCGGCGTGCGGGAACTCGTCATACCCGGTGGACGTTGCGTGGTGGTGCGGCACGTCGGTTCGCCGGATCATATCGGCGAAACCATCTATCCGGTCTACCGTGACTGGTTGCCGGCCAGCGGTGAGGAATTGCGCGATCATCCGCTGTTTTTCCACTACCTGAGCGTGTATCCCGAGACCCCGCAGGAGCAATGGCAGACGGACATCTATGTGCCTTTGCAATCGTAAGATTCACTTACATGTTTTTCCGCTTGTGGTGCGTAATGACAACCATTTATAAGAGCGGCTCACTCGCGAATTGAAGGATGTAAACATGAGCAATGCCTGGAACGAAGGGTATTTCACCGACGAGGGCTACACCTACTCGTATAGCCGGGAAATCAACCCGGTGTTCCAGCGTTATTGTTTGTTGTTGCGCGGTTTTGCCACCCTCGAAGACACCGGCGGTTACCACTGCGAACTGGGCTTCGGCCAGGGTGTTTCAATCAACATCCACGCCGCCGCCAACCCGGGCAACTACGTCGGCACCGACTTCACACCGTCCCAGGCCGCGCATGCCATTGCGCTGGCGAATGACTGGAACAGTCAGGCACGACTGTATGACGACAGCTTCGAGCAGTTGCTGGCCCGTGAAGACCTGCCGGCCTTCGACAGCATCAGCCTGCATGGCATCTGGACCTGGGTCAGCCGTGACAACCAGAAACTGATCGTCGAATTCGCCCGGCGCCACCTCAAGCCAGGGGGCATGTTGTACGTCAGCTACAACTGCTTCCCGGGCTGGTCACCTTCGGCACCCTTGCGCAATCTGTTCAGCCTGCACAACCGCTTTGCCAGCCAGGCCTCGACCAGCCCGGCCAAGCGCATCGATGCCGCGATGCAGTTTTCCGAAGCGCTGTTGGCGGCCAATCCGAAGTACGCCAAAGCGGCGCCGGCCCTCGGTGCCCAGTTGCAGAGCATCAAGGGCCAGAATCGTCAGTACGTGGCCCATGAGTACTTCAACCGCAATTGGGACTGCATGTACTTCACTGACGTGGTCGACGCCATGACCGCAGCCAAACTCGACTACGCCACCACAGCCGTGCCGCTGGACACAGTGGCCCCGCTGAATTTGAGTGCAGAAGGCATGGACTTTCTGGAAGGTATCGAGCACCCGATCATGCGTGAACAGGCGCGCGACTATTTCATCAATCAGAATTTCCGCCGGGATCTGTATGTACGCGGCGCCAATCGGCTGTCTGCTGCCGAGCAGCGCGATGGCCTGCTGAGAACGCGTTTTGTCCTGCTGCAAGCGATTGAGAGCATTCCCGGCACGGTCACTGGTCCCGCCGGCGAGGCTGCGCTGCAAACAGAGATTTACAGCCCGGTGCTCGAAGCGCTCGCCGCCAGTGCCTACGCACCGACCCTGCAGCAGTTGTCGATGGCCGTCGGCTCCGTGTCTTACGACGACCTGGTGCAGGCTGTCACCGTGCTGATCGGCATGGGCGTCGCCGCCCCGTGCCAGAGCGAAGCCGCCGAAAGGCAGGTGCAGGAACGTTGCGACACTCTCAACCTGCAACTGTGCAAACGCGCGCTGTTCAACAACAACATTCAGGTGCTGGCCAGCCCGGTCACCGGTGGTGGCGTACCGATCAGCCGCGTTCAGCAGTTGTTCCTGATTTCGATCAAGCAAGGCATGACACAACCGAGCGAGTGGGCGCAGTTGGCATGGGCCGTCATCGGTGATCAAGGCGAAGTGCTGCTCAAGGGTGACCAGCCGCTGCTCACGCCCGAAGAAAACCTGGCCGAGATGACCGAACAGGCGCGGGCATTTGCCCAGACTCCGCTGGATATTCTCATGGCGTTGAAAATTGCCTGATCCTTCCATGCGCGTCGGCTGACGTGCAGGTAAACCGTGCGACTGGCCGTGATCGAAAGCGGCCAGCCGCCCGCATTTACGGCGTTTAATGCCGCCTCCTGAAAAATCCACGCCGCTACTGTCACCTCGCTCCCCGGCAAAAAAAGCAAAATTGCCATGTGTTTCCATCGTTCCTTCTTGCGTCGCACTGTTCATTGCCCGTCCCCTGTCTGTCTGGAGTTTCTCGATGCCGTCGCCCAAATCCCTGCCCTCTGCCCTGCTGGGCCTGGCCCTCGCCTGCCCGGTCATGGCCGAGGAACCCAAAGGCATGGAGTTGGGCCAGGTGCTGATTTCGGCTGAGGAACAAAGCGGCGCCGATGCCTCCGTCGCCGAGGCCCAAGCGCGTCTGGCGCAAGTGCCCGGCGGCAGCAACGTGGTCGACATGCGCCAACCGTTGCAGGGTCGTGTGGCGAGCAATCAGGACGTGCTGGCGTATCAGCCGGGGGTTTACGCGCAATCGGCGGGCAACGAAGGGGTGAAGATTTCGATTCGTGGTTCGGGGATCAACCGGGCGCCGGGCGCGCACGCTTCGGGGCTGTACACCCTGCTCGACGGCCTGCCGCTGACCGGCCCCGGCGGCACGCCCTACGAATTGCTCGAACCGCTGTGGCTCGATCATGTGGAGGTGCTGCGCGGCGCCAACGGCTTTGATCGCGGCGCCCTGGCGCTGGGCGGCGCCGTCGATTACGTCAGCCACACCGGTTACGACGCACCGAAATTGCAGGTGCGCTATGCCACCGGCAGCCATGGTTATCAGCAGCGGCAAGTCAGCTCCGGGCAAGTGCTGGGCGACTTCGATTACTACGTGTCGCTGACCGACTCGAACGCCGACGGCTATCAGGATCACACCGCCAGCGAGAGCAAAGGCGTGATCGCCAACTTCGGCTATCGCTTCAATCCGAACCTGGAAACCCGCTTCTATATCCGCTATCGCGAGACCGACAACGACCTCGCCGGTCGCGTGACCAAGCACTCGATCGAGCACGATCCGCGGGCGGCCAACCCGGCTTATGTGTCGCGCGACGACAGCCGCAAACAACCGGGCAGCACCTTCATCGGCAACAAGACCACCTACTACATCGACGACGATTCGAGCATTCAGACCGGCCTGGTCTATCACGATTACCCGATGGACCTGCGCGAAGGCCCGAACCGTCTGAAAGTGGCCTACACCGACGTCAGCGGCACGTTCGACTACAAGCGCCGCGACACCCTGTTCGGCATGGAAAGCCGCAGCACCATCGGCCTGCGCACCACCAAACATTTGCCCAACGACGGCGCCAGTGAATTCGTGCGCATCCCGTCCGGCAACACTGCCGCGTATACGCCGGGCACACGCATGCGCAACTTCACCTATCAGGGTTCGGACACCGTGCTGCATGTGGGCAACGACCTGGAACTCGCCGACGACCTGTGGCTGACCACCGGCCTCGCCGCCATCTACACCCGCCGCGAAAGCGCCGTCACCTACCCGCAAAGCGGCGGCAAAACCAGCCTGAATGACTGGGATTACGCCCCGCGTCTGGGCCTGCGCTATCAGGTCACGCCGGACCTGCAACTGTTCGGCAACCTCAGCCGCTCAGTCGAGGCACCGCACCCGTGGTCGCTGATCTATAGCTCGAACATCCGCTTCCCCGCCGGCAACGGTGCGGCGACCGGCACCCAGAGCGACCCGATCAAACTGCAGAACCAGACCGCAACCACCCTCGAACTCGGCGGTCGCGGCGACAGCGCACTCGGCCAGTGGAGCCTGGCGTGGTACTACGCGCAGGTGCGCCACGAACTGCTTTCGGTACTGCCGGACGCCAACGCCGTCACCCCGTACGAACTCAACGCCAGCCCCACCGTGCACCAGGGCGTGGAAGCCAGTCTGCAAAGCACACTGTGGTCGGCCCCCGACGGACGTAAATTGAGCCTGCGCCAGGCCTACACCTTCAGCGATTTCCACTACCGCGACGACCAGCGTTTCGGCGACAACCGCCTGCCCGGCCTGCCGATGCACTACTACCAAGGCGAACTGCGCCACGACTGGCCGCAGGGTTTCTTCGCGGCGGTCAACACGCAACTGGTGTCCAAGGTCGCGGTGGATTACGCCAACAGCTACTACGCCGATCCCTACGCACTGTTCGGCGCCACTGTCGGCTACAACGCGCCGAAAAACGACTGGCAGACCTGGCTGGACCTGCGCAACCTGACCAACCAGCACTACGCCGCGACGGTCACGCCGGGGTATGACGACAAGGGCCTGGATGCGGCGCGGTCTACGCCGGGTGAAGGGCTGGGGGTTTATGTCGGGGTGTCGTGGAGTTTGCTCTGACGGTTTGCATACTCGGCAACCCGCCGGGTTACTACTCCAACGTAGGCAAATGATTACGCAAAATATTCTCCAGCCCCGGCCGCGTATGTTTCTCCCAAGGGCAAACATCCTGCGCATCGCCTGTGTGCAGATACTCGCCGGAATCAAATTCCTGATAGATGTCAAAGGCTGGCTGGGGCATTTCTGCGTGCATCGACACATCAACGATGGGGTTGATAAGTGCATTCATCACTTCATCGCCAAACTCAAAATCACGCTTGTTTGACAGGAAATCTCTGGCTACGGCGATCGCGACTTGATTAAGCAGATCGCGACGCTCGACCTGCAGCCGCTCACAAAAGGGTTGCAGATCGATGTTCAAGCCTTCTTCAATCGCCTCCAGCATGACCAGATAAAGATCGGCTTCACTCAACGGCCTACTCATCACTCATTTTCCTGCTCTGTTCTTGATGCTCGCCCGGTTCACTCATAAAACTTGCCGGCCAGCAAAATGCTCGCACAGCGCTGCCATACGTTGGCCGAAGAGACATCTGCTGCCACCTGCCTGGAACTGTCGATCGCCCAGGCACCTGCGGCCTCAAAAAACGCATCCACAGATCCATTTTCCCAACCCAAGGCGCCCCGACCATAGGGTGACAGCGGTTCGTTCATTGTCCGCTCACGGGCGAAATCGGCACCCAGTGCCTGAATAAACGTAATGAACGATTGCTCGTCGTTCACGCGTTCCAGCAACTCATCAAGATCATCAGGCGCAGACATCGTGGCAAATTCCTGTTGGTGAATGGGTTTGCCCGGGATGCTGCTATGCATCGACCAGAGGGTCAACCCGTCCGTCAAAACGGCCCCTGCGTCATCACCCGCGTCTCGATAATGCTGCGCAGCGCAACGACCCGCTTCTGATACAGATCGGTCAAACAATCGAGCTTCGCGCCACAGGCCTTGCGGCTTTTGAGGAAGGCCTGTTGTTCGCCGATCAGAGCATCGCGCCCGCCCATCGGCAGCAGGCGTTTATCGAGGCTGAACAGCTCGCCCATGGTGACGTCCAGGTCGTTCAAGGCGCGGTTGGCGCAGACGGCTTTTTCGTCCATGGATTTGGCCTTGTCGCAGTCGAAACTGGCGGCTTGCGTCGAATTTGCAGCGATCAGCAGCGCACAGCCGAGGGCGGCTGCGGTCACCCGTGAAATTTCTCGAACTCCCGTCATGGCTTCGTATCCAACGTTGTAGGTCAATGGAGGTATGAGAAATGAAAAGCACCGACGATATCAAGCCTGCAACACCTCATAACGCGCCACCACTCGACTCCTCGGGCAAACCGGTGGATGTGGTGAACCGCGATCTGCAGGACAGCGACGACGACACCCGCGTCGTGGACGAGGTGATTACCCCCACCTCCACCCGCGTCATGGAACAGGACACCGAGGAACTCAAGCGTAAGACCGATGCGATCGAACGCAAGGTCGCCGACGGTAACTGACGCGACGCCCCCCTCTTACAGTGAATTTTCACCTTCCTGTCCCGGGTTTTCCTGCCCGGGACAACCCTCCCCCTGTCCTGCAAGCCGCGTTTTTACTGGCTTCGCCCCTTCTGCTTCAGCAATTTGTATTCACATCCCAGCTTAATAATATTTTACCGATACCCCCCTCCTGCCTAGTCTGACCGCAAGCAAAACGGACCAGCC
Organism: Pseudomonas sp. 13B_3.2_Bac1; assembly: GCF_025466205.1. Classification (NCBI taxonomy): domain Bacteria; kingdom Pseudomonadati; phylum Pseudomonadota; class Gammaproteobacteria; order Pseudomonadales; family Pseudomonadaceae; genus Pseudomonas; species Pseudomonas sp. 13B_3.2_Bac1. The sequence goes on along the minus strand of NZ_JANLOG010000152.1, from coordinate 30,304 downwards.
TGAAGCGATCCGAATCCACTTGCCTTGCCAGGAAGGATGTAGAAATGACCACTGAAATAATAAAAACAGACACGCTTGTCGTGGGGGCCGGACAGGCCGGTGTGGCGATGAGCGAGCACCTGAGCAAACTCGGCGTGCCACACCTGGTGCTTGAGCGCAGCCGCATCGCCGAACGCTGGCGCACCGGGCGCTGGGACTCGTTGGTAGCCAACGGCCCGGCGTGGCACGACCGCTTCCCGGGGCTGGAATTCGATGATGTCGATCCCGACGGTTTCGCCCATAAGGAGCGCGTGGCGGACTACTTCGAAGCCTATGCGAAGAAATTCAACGCGCCGATCCGCACCGGCGTTGAAGTCAAAAGCGTGGTGCGCAATGTCGGGCGTCCGGGCTTCACCATTGAGACTTCCGAAGGAGTGATCGAGGCCAGCCGCGTGGTCGCGGCGACCGGCCCGTTCCAGCGCCCGGTGATCCCGCCGATTGCGCCGCAAGACCCGCGTCTGTTGCAGATCCACTCCGCCGACTATCGCAATCCGCAGCAACTGCCCGCAGGCGCAGTGCTGGTGGTTGGCGCCGGTTCGTCAGGCGTGCAGATCGCCGATGAACTGCAGCGCTCCGGCAAGCAGGTGTACCTGTCGGTAGGTGCGCATGACCGTCCGCCGCGTGCCTATCGCAACCGTGATTTCTGCTGGTGGCTGGGGGTGCTCGGCGAGTGGGATCAAGCAGCGATGAAACCTGGCCGCGAGCACGTGACCATCGCGGTCAGCGGCGCGCATGGCGGGCGCACCATCGACTTCCGTGGTCTGGCCCATCGCGGCATGACGCTGGTCGGCGTGACCGAGTCGTTCAATAACGGCGTGGTGACCTTCAAGCAGGACCTGCGCGACAACCTCAGGCGTGGCGACGAAAACTATCTGGCGCTGCTGGATGCCGCTGATGCCTACATCGAGCGCAACGGTCTCGACCTGCCGGAAGAACCCGAAGCACGCGAAACCTATGCGGATCCCGAGTGCGTGAAAAATCCGCTGCTCGATCTGGATCTGGCCAAGGCCGGGATCACTTCGATCATCTGGGCCACCGGGTTCGCCGTGGATTATTCCTGGCTGCAGGTCGCCGCGTTTGACGACAAGGGCAAACCGCAGCATCAGCGTGGCGTGTCCAGCGAGCCGGGGGTGTATTTCCTTGGGCTGCCATGGCAGTCACGGCGCGGCTCGTCGTTCATCTGGGGCGTGTGGCACGACGCCAAACACGTGGCCGATCACATCGCCACCCAGCGCAAATACCTCGACTACCAGGATGCCGAGCAGCGTGAAGCCGCCCTGCATGCGCAGATTCACAGCAAAGCCGTCGGCACCGTCGACGCTTGATTTCCCTTTTCGCGGCGGTGCCCGGTGCGCCGCTGAACACCTAGTCTGGAGCTGTACATGAGCAAGCCAACCCACACCCGCATCCGTATGTTCAACACCAAGGACACCTACCCGAACCAGACTCTGGACAACGACCTGTGCCAGGCCGTACGCGCCGGCAACACCGTGTATGTCCGGGGTCAGGTCGGCACCGATTTCGACGGTAATCTGGTGGGCCTCGGGGATCCGCGTGCGCAGGCCGAACAGGCCATGCGCAACGTCAAGCAACTGCTGGAAGAAGCCGGCAGCGACATGAGCCATATCGTCAAGACCACCACCTACCTGATCGACCCGCGCTACCGCGAGCCGGTGTATCAGGAAGTCGGCAAGTGGCTCAAAGGCGTGTTCCCGATCTCCACCGGGCTGGTGGTGTCGGCACTGGGGCAGCCGCAGTGGCTGATGGAGATTGATGTGGTGGCGGTGATTCCCGATTAACCCTGAAAACCGAGTCGCGACATTCGCGAGCAAGCTCGCTCCCACAGGGAAATACATGCCAACTGTGGGAGCGAGCTTGCTCGCGAAGAGGCCCGCAAGGACAACAAATTCCTCGAAAGGAGTTAGACCATGACCTTTTCAATCGCAGCCCGTTGCCCCGAAACCGGCCAGTTCGGTGTCGCCATCAGTTCCTCCAGCATCGCCGTCGGCGCGCGTTGTCCGTGGCTGCTGCCGGGTGTCGGCGCGGTGTCGAGCCAGAACATCACCCTGCCGTCCCTCGGCCCGGAAGTCCTTGCATTGATGGAGCAAGGCCACGCGCCCGACGCTGCGCTGGACCAGGTGCTGACTCGCAACGGCTACAGCCAATACCGGCAGATCACCGCGATCAACCACCTCGGCCAGACCGCGCATTTCAGCGGCGCACAAACCCTCGGCGTGCACAACGCGGTCTCCGGCGAACAATGCGTGGCCGCCGGCAACATGCTCGCCGGGCGCTCGGTAATCGAAGCGATGGTCAGTGCCTTTGAGGACGGCGAAGGCCAGTTGGCCGACCGCTTGCTCAAGGCCTTGCACGCCGCACAAGCCCTCGGTGGCGAAGCCGGGCCGGTGCATTCGGCAGCTGTGGTGGTGGTCGGCGAACAGACGTGGCCGATCGTCAATTTGCGAGTCGACTGGGCAGACGCAGACCCGATCAGCCAGTTGCAAAAACTCTGGGACGCCTATCAGCCGCAGCTGCAGGACTACATCGACCGTGCCCTCGACCCGGCCAAGGCGCCGGGCTATGGCGTTGCCGGAGATGATCGATGAGCAGCCGCGTCGCGTTGCTCAAGACGCTGGTGGGGTTCGACACCACCAGCCGCGAATCCAATCTGCAACTGATCGAGTTCGTGCGTGACTACCTCGCTGGCTTCGGCGTGCCGTGCGAGCTGATCTACAACGCCGAGCGCAGCAAGGCCAATCTGTTCGCGACGATTGGCCCGGCCGAGCAACCGGGCATCGTGCTCTCCGGACACACTGATGTGGTGCCAGTCGACGGCCAACCGTGGACGGTGGCGCCGTTCGAACTCAGCGAGCACGACGGCAAGCTATTCGGGCGCGGCACCGCCGACATGAAGGGCTACATCGCCTGCGTGTTGGCCTTGGTGCCGGCGCTGGTCGCTGCAGACCTGCGCATGCCGGTGCACATCGCCCTGTCCTATGACGAAGAAGTCGGTTGCCTCGGCGTGCGCTCATTGCTCGCCGAGCTGCAGCAGCGTCCAGTCAAACCTTTGCTGTGCATCATCGGCGAACCCACCGAGCTGAAACCGGTGCTCGGCCATAAAGGCAAACTGGCGATGCGCTGCGACGTGCATGGTCATCCCTGCCATTCGGCCTACGCACCGCTGGGAGTCAACGCCATCGAATACGCCGCCGAGCTGATCGGCGAGCTGGGGCGTATCGGCCAGCAACTGAAAGCGCCCGAGCATCACGACGCGCGCTTCGATCCGCCCTACAGCACGGTGCAGACCGGGGTGATCAGCGGCGGCAAGGCCTTGAACATCGTGCCTGCCGATTGCCGCTTCGACTTCGAAATCCGCGCCCTGCCCTCGCAGGATCCAACCCAGGTCGCACAACAGTTGCAGGCTTACGCCGAGCAGCAAGTGCTGCCGCGCATGCGTGCGGTCAGCGAGCACAGCGCGATTCGTTTCAGTGAGTTGTCGGCCTATCCGGGCCTGGCCACCGATGCGCAGAGTCAGGCGGCCGAGCTGATTGCGGCGTTCTGCGGTTCACGGGAATTCGGCACCGTGGCGTTCGGCACCGAGGGCGGGCTGTTCGATGCGGCGGGTATTCCCACGGTGGTTTGCGGCCCCGGCAGCATGGATCAGGGGCACAAACCGGACGAGTTTGTCAGTCGTGCGCAACTCGATGCCTGCGATGCGATGCTGCAACGAATGCTGGCCTCGATTCGCGCCTGATCCTTTCGGCCTGACTGCCTGCCTTCAGGCGTGCAGTCGGGCCAACTCCTCCCGGCAATGATCAACGAACAACTGCACCGGTTTGGTCAGTTGCACCCGGCGCAGCCAGGCTGCCGACAAGCCCGAACCGGTCACGGTTTCCGCCAGCGGCACGCACACCACTTTCTGCCCGTCGTAGGTGTACTCGCCGAACGGTCGGGTCACCAGAATCGAAAAGCCGAAACCGCGCCCGACCATGCCGCGCACCATCTCGATCGACGGCGAGCTGAAGACGATGTGCGGGGTCAGTCCGCGCTCCTCGAAAATGCTCACGAAGTAGGTGCGGCTGGGCACCACGTCGAGCAGGATCATCGGCTCCAGCACCAGATCGTGCAGCGAGACTTTCGCCTGTTGCGCAAAGCGATGGTCGGCCGGCAGCAACGCATAGGGCTGCTGCGGCGGCATCAGCGGCGTGGTTTCGATAGTGGTGTCGAGATCGTGTTCGAACAGCATCGCCACATCGATGCTGCCGGCAGTCAGCGCCTGTACCAATTCCTGTTGTTCGCCATCGCGAATACGGATTTCCACGCCCGGCCAGCGCTGCTTGAAACCGGCGATCAGGCGCGGCAGGTACAGCGGCGCCACCGTTTCGAAACAGCCGATATCGATCTGCCCGGCGACCACGTCGTTGTCGGCCAGCGCGTTCTGCTCGAACTCATGCGCCACCCGCAGCAACTCCAGCGCCTTGCGATAAAACCGCGAACCACTGGGCGTCAGCGACACGCCCTGGGCGTGATGGCGGATGAACAGCTGCACGCCGAAGCTTTCTTCCAGATGCTTGATCGCGGTGGAGACCGACGGCTGGGCGATGTAGAGCTTGCGCGAGGCTTCGGCGACGCTGCCGCAATCGGCGGTGGTGACGAAGTATTTGAGCTGGCGCAGGTTGTAGGCGGCCATATAAAACCTCTGCAAGTAAGACGACGCTTTTGTGGTGAGGGAGCTTGCTCCCGCTTGAGTGCGCAGCACTCACAACATCAGCGGGCGTGGCGCAATTTTGGGGGCCGCTGCGCAGCCCAGCGGGAGCAAGCTCCCTCGCCACAGGAAAGGGTTCGCCTCTGAAAGTTTTTGTTGTTGATCACGGTTGAACATACCGGACAGCCCCCAAACCCGGGGCATATATTTTTTAAGGTCTGAAGCAACAAACTTACTAATTTATCTATCCCGGGCCTTTGCACATGATCGCTTCAACAAGAAATGCGCCGTCCGTGTCGGCGCTTACCGAAGTACGTCCACGTACTCATCCTTGCCTTGGAGTTCGTCATGTCCACCTCTGCAACAACGTCCGCCCCGCTCATTGAAAAACACACGATAGGATACGTGCCCCCCGAAGATCGCCACGGAAAGGTCAGGGATCTGTTCACGCTGTGGTTCGGCGGCAACATCGCGCCGTTGCCCATCGTCACCGGCGCGCTGGGCGTGCAGTTGTTCCACTTGAACCTGGTGTGGGGCATCGTCGCGATTCTGGTCGGCCATCTGGTCGGCGGCGTGCTGATGGCGTTGCACTCGGCGCAAGGCCCGCAGATGGGCATTCCGCAGATGATCCAGAGCCGCGCGCAGTTCGGCTCGCTGGGCGCATTGCTGGTGGTGCTGATTGCCGGGGTCATGTACATCGGCTTTTTCGCCTCCAACATCGTGCTGGCCGGCAAGTCGCTGCACGGCGTGGTCGACAGCGTGCCGGTGCCGGTCGGCATCGTCATCGGCGCGTTCGGTTCGGGGATCATCGGCATTATCGGCTACCGCTTCATCCACGTGCTCAACCGCATCGGCACCTGGGTGCTGGGGATCGGCATCGTCGTCGGTTTCGGCTACATCTTCACCCATATTCAAACCGATGACTTCCTCACCCGCGGCAGCTTCAACCTCTCCGGCTGGCTCGCCACTGTGTCGCTGGCCGCGCTGTGGCAGATCGCGTTTGCGCCGTACGTGTCCGACTATTCGCGTTACCTGCCGGCCGACGTAAAAGTCTCGTCGACGTTCTGGACCACCTATCTGGGGTCAGCACTGGGTTCAAGCCTGGCGTTCATCTTCGGTGCCGTTGCCGTGCTCGCGACCCCGGTGGGCATGGACACCATGGATGCGGTCAAGCTCGCCACTGGCTCGATCGGGCCGCTGATGCTGGTGCTGTTCCTGCTCAGCGTAATCAGCCACAACGCCCTCAACCTGTACGGCGCAGTGCTGTCGCTGATTACCCTGGTGCAGACCTTCGCCTACCGCTGGATCCCCACCGCGAAAAGTCGTGCGGTGATCTCGGTGATCGTCCTGCTGGCCTGCTGCTTCGCCGCCGTCGGCGCCTCGAAGGACTTCATCGGCCACTTCGTCGACATGGTGCTGGTGCTGCTGGTGGTGCTGGTGCCGTGGACCGCGATCAACCTGATCGACTTCTACGCCATTCACAAGGGCCAGTACGACATCCAGTCGATCTTCCAGGTCGACGGCGGCATCTACGGACGCTACAACCCGCAAGCGCTGCTGGCCTACGCGATCGGCATCGCGGTGCAGATCCCGTTCATGAACACGCCGCTATACGTCGGCCCGGTCTCGGCGCACATCAACGGCGCGGACCTGTCGTGGCTGGTCGGGCTGCTGGTGACTTCGCCGCTGTACTTCTGGCTGGCGAGTCGTGACAGCGCCTATCGGCGGCGGATGATGGACGGGAAACTGGTGGGCAGTCTCTGAGCTTGATTCGATGTAAAAAGAAGGCCCGCCGCTGTGCGGGCCTTCTGCGTTTTGGTGTGGTATTTGTTGAGTTTCTACAGGTACCCACGAGACAGGGAAAACTCATGCTGCGAATTCTGGGCAAGGCCTCATCGATCAACGTACGCAAAGTGCTGTGGACCTGCGCCGAACTGCAGATTCCGTTCACGCGTGAGGATTGGGGATCGGGATTCAAACCCACCGACACCCCAGAGTTCCTCGCCCTCAACCCATGCGCGATGGTGCCGGTGATTCAGGACGGCGATTTCACTCTGTGGGAATCCAATACGATCATTCGGTATCTGGCGGGCGCCCATGGCGGCGCAGACCTTTACCCCGCCGAGCCGCGAACCCGCGCGCGGGTCGATCAGTGGATCGACTGGCAGGCGTCGGAGCTGAATCGCTCGTGGTCGTATGCGTTCATGTCGCTGGTGCGCCAGTCACCGGATCACCAGGACCGCGCCGCTGTGGCCAAGGGCATTGAGCAGTGGTCGCAGACCATGGGCATCCTCGATCAGCAGTTGCAGAAGACTGGCGCCTACGTCAGTGGCGAACAGTTTTCCCTCGCCGATATCCCCATCGGGCTGTCGATCAACCGCTGGTTCGAAACGCCGCTCGCGCATCCGGACTATCCCGCCGTCAGCGCGTATTACCAGCGTCTGAGCCAACGCGAAGGCTTTCGCCTGTATGGCCGAAACGGTACGCCATAACGAAAAAACCTCTGGTTCCCGATCACGGAACCAGAGGTTTTTATTGGCCTGAAACGTAGATCAGGCCGGAACACCCAGAATGATGTGCGACGCCTTGATCACCGCCGTGGCGCTCACACCTTTGGCCAGACCCAGCTCGGCAACGGCATCACGGGTAACGATCGAATAAACCTTCGAACCGCCGGCCAGCTCGATCACCACTTCAGCATTGACCGCGCCGTCGGTGACGCTCAGCACTTTGCCTTCCAGGCAGTTGCGCGCCGACAGGCGAATGTCGCTGGATTCAGTCATCAGCATCACCCAAGGTGCCTTGACCAGCGCAACGGCTTCCTTGCCAACGGCGATGCCAAGGTTCTTGATGCTTTCCATGGTCACGACGGCAACCAGTTGCTCGCCCCCGGCCAGGGTCAGAACCACTTCGGCGTTGACCGCACCGGCCTGCACCTGGCTGACGTTGCCTTTGAATACGTTGCGTGCGCTGACTTTCATGACGGGCTTCCTTTTTTGACTTTAGAGTTAGGAAAAACGGCCTGCATCATCAGAGTTAGCGTTATGTAGAAACAACTACAGCGCTGCGCTCTGTTGTCACACTTGCACTGTGCAAACACCTGTCGAGCAACAATAGATCAGATCAACAGATCTTCATAAAACGCGCCAAACGGTCGCTGCGGGTGGGCGATCTGGATTTCCAGAATCCACACCCCGGCATTTGGCGTCTGCTCGAAATCGCCGAGATTGCCGCCGCGATGGATCGCATGAGGGAAATCGCTGACGCGGTGGCCCTTGATGTCGAGATTGAGTTTCCAGCCCATGGCTTCGGCCTGATCGCTGGCGCAACGGTACAACTCGACACCGCTCACGCCTTGGCGCCACAGCGCCTCGACGCGCTTGAACAGCTCCTTGGAGGCCGCCGCGCAGGCGATCATTTCCGGATCGGAGCCGGTGGTGAAGGTTTCGCCGGCATCGCCTTCGTGCCCCTGCCAGACCACGCCCATGTCGATGAAGAAAATGTCGTTTTCACCGAGTACCGGATCGCCTTCGGAACGTTCCTTGAACGCCTTCAGCGTATTGGCGCCGAAGCGGATCAGCAGCGGGTGCCAGATGCGGTCCATGCCCAGTTCGGCGAGGATCTGCTTGCCCCGTTCCTGGGCTTCGGATTCACGCATGCCGGGCTTGATCACCTGTGCGATGGCATCAACCGCATTCCAGGTCAGGCCCTGCGCATGACGCATCGTCTCCAGCACAAACCGTTCACCGACTGCTTCTTTACCGCTCAGGGCTGCACTCATGTCCTTGTCCTCATGGCTACGCTGTATAGTTTTTTATATTGCGAAACGCCGATCAAGATACAGCCATGACACAACGTGTCAATTACTCTTCTGCGCGCACCACGCCGCGTTCTTCCAGCAAGCGCACAAACATGCTCAGGCTGCGCGACACCGTGCCCCGGCGCCACACCAGCCACGTAGTCAGATAACGAAAATCCGCCGCCAGCGGCCAGACGCTGACCGTCGCGCTGCCGGGCATGCTCTGCAGCATTTTGCGCGGCATTAATGCCAAACCGGCCCCGGCACTGACGCAGGCGAGCATGCCGTGATAGGACTCCATCTCGAAGATCTTGCCCGGCACGGCGGCGTCGGTGCTGAACCATTTTTCGAAGTGATGACGATAGGAGCAGTTGGAGCGAAACGCATAGATGTTCTCGCCGTTCACATCCGCCGCGCGCTGCACCGGCGCGTGATTGAGTGGCGCGATGATGACCATCTCTTCCTCGAACGCCGGCACGCCTTCGAGCGTTGGATGCAACACTGGGCCGTCGACAAACGCAGCGGCCAGACGCCCAGAAAGTACGCCATCGATCATCGTCCCGGATGGCCCGGTGGACAGGTCCAGATCGACTTTCGGGTGAAGCTGGTTGTACGCCGCCAGCAGTTCGGGAATGCGCACCGCTGCGGTACTTTCCAGCGAGCCTAGGGGAAACGCGCCTTGTGGTTCTTCACCGGCGACCGTGGCCCGCGCTTCCTGCACCAGATCGAGAATGCGCCGGGCGTACTCGAGAAAACTCCAGCCGGCCGGTGACAGGCGCAAGCGACTTTTCTCGCGGATAAACAGGTCGACACCCAGATCCTGCTCCAGCTGTTTGATCCGCGTGGTCAGGTTCGACGGCACGCGATGGATGTGCGCCGCCGCAGCGCTGATGCTGCCGTGCTCGGCAACGGCCTTGAAGATTTCCAGCTGCACCAGATCCACAGTCATTCTCCAATCGTGAAAGAAACGATCTTTATTATTCAGTTTCCAGAAAACAAACGCCACCCTACTCTAGGCCCATCCACTGAACTCGCAGGACGACGCCATGAGCCAGATTTCCAGCCAGACCCACGCCATCTCGATCAACCCTGCTACCGGCGAGCAGGTCGGTCACTACGCCTTTGAATCGGCGCAAGCCCTCGACGCTGCGCTGACCCGCGCCGCATTCGGTTTCTCGAAATGGAAACGCAAGCCGCTGCAGGATCGCTCCCGCGCCTTGACCGCCCTTGCCGGCGCTCTACGCGAAACTGCCGAAGCCATGGCGACCATGATCACTTTGGAAATGGGCAAGCCGATCGCCCAGGCCCGTGGCGAAATCGAGAAATGCGCCAAGCTTTGCGAGTGGTACGCCGAAAACGGCCCGGCGATGCTCGACGCCGAACCGACTCAGGTCGAAGGCGGCAAGGCGCGCATCGAGTACCGTCCGTTGGGCCCGATCCTCGCGGTGATGCCTTGGAACTTCCCGATCTGGCAAGTGCTGCGCGGTGCGGTTCCGGCGCTGATCGCCGGCAACACTTACGTGCTCAAGCACGCGCCGAACGTGATGGGCAGCGCCTACCTGCTGCGCGACGCGTTCAAGCGCGCCGGTTTCGCCGATGGCGTGTTTGAAGTGATCAACGTCACCCCGGAAGGCGTTTCCAGCGCCATCGCCGACCCGCGCATCGCCGCTGTCACCCTGACTGGCAGCGTGCGCGCCGGTATGGCCATCGGTGCCCAGGCCGGTGCCGCGCTGAAGAAATGCGTGCTGGAACTGGGCGGTTCCGACCCGTTCATCGTGCTCAATGACGCTGATCTGGACGAAGCCGTGCAGGCTGCCGTCGTCGGCCGCTACCAGAACTCCGGCCAGGTCTGCGCCGCGGCCAAGCGTCTGATCATCGAAGAAGGTGTGGTCGAGGAGTTCACCCGCAAATTCGTTGAGGCGACCCGCAAGCTGAAGGTCGGCGATCCGCTGTCCGCCGACACTTACATCGGGCCGATGGCGCGTTTCGACCTGCGTGATGAACTCGATCAGCAAGTGCGCGACACCCTTGAAGAAGGCGCCACTTTACTGCTCGGCGGTGGCAAGGCCCAAGGCCCGGGCAACTACTACGAGCCAACCGTACTGGCGGATGTCACCGACCGCATGACCTCGTTCAAACAGGAACTGTTCGGCCCGGTCGCCTCGATCATCACCGCCCGCGATTGCGCCCACGCCATCGCCCTGGCCAACGACAGCGACTTCGGCCTGACCGCGACGATCTACACCGCCAACGTGCAACTGGCCCAGCAACTGACCAGCGAACTGGAAACCGGCGGCGTGTTCATCAACGGCTACTCCGCCAGCGACCCGCGCGTGACCTTCGGCGGCGTGAAGAAAAGCGGTTTCGGCCGCGAACTGTCGCACTTCGGCGTGCGCGAGTTCTGCAACGCGCAGACCGTGTGGCTGGATCGCAAATAATCAGGACTCCAACACGCACTGGTGGGAGTGGGCTTGCTCACGAAGGGGTCGGCATGTTCAGCATTGATAGTGACTGATCTGACGCCTTCGCGAGCAAGCCCGCTCCCACACTCGAAAATTCCGCACACACCGCTATAGCAAGTCGGGCGTTGCTTTTTGCGGCTGCGCAACCGCCCGATCCTTGCTCAGCAGCCCCAGCACCACTGCCGCCGAAGCCAGCGTGATCACGGTCAGGATGTGCAGCAGGTACTGGAACGCCGAGGCATAACCTTGCACCAGACGCTCGCTGGCCAGCCCCGCAATGGCGTTGATCGCGTGCGCCATGTCGCCCGTGGTAACCCGGTGCGCGGTCTCGGCAATCAACCCCGTGTCGACACTGCCAGCCACCGCGCTCGACAGATCGGTGTGCAGCAGCGAAGCGAGAATCGCCGCGACACTTGCCAGGGCAATGCCCTCACCCGCCACGCGCACCGTATTGAAAATCCCCGCGGCCATCCCTGCACGTTCTTTCGGCACCACGCTGACCGACAAGCCATCCATCAAGCCCCATGGCAGGCCGGCGCCAACACCGATCAACACCATTGGAATGACCAGAGCGAATTTCGGCTCGCCAACGTTGTACAGACTCAGCCAGTGCAGACCCAGCGCGGCGATCAGAAAACCGATCCCCGACAGGATGCCCGCCGAGACAAACCGGGTCATCGACGCCGCCAGCATCGGAACCACCAGCATCGGTGCGGACAGCGCGAGCAACAGCAGACCGGCGTCGATTTCACTCAAGCCTTCAACCCCGATAAAGCGCAGCGGCAGCATTACAACCAGCACGATGTAGCAGTAGCAGGTACCGATCGGCAGCATTTGCACGCCGATGAAACGCGGAAAACGGAACAGGGTCAGGTCAAGCATCGGCCGTTCGACTCGCATTTCGATGATCACGAACAACGCCAGCAACAATGCCGACGCACCAAGCAGACCGACCACCAGCGGGCTGCCCCAACCGCTTTCCGGGGCCTGGATCACGCCGAACGTGAACAGCGCCAGCATCGCGCTGAAGGTGACAGTACCCGGCCAGTCCAGGCCCGTGGCGTCCGGGTCACGGGTTTCGCGCATGCGGGGCAGGCCGAAGACCATGGCGATCACACCGATCAACGCGGTGAACACGAAAATCGCCCGCCAATTGAACGCTTCGATCAAGGCCCCGGCCGTCAACGGACCGAAGGCCAGACCGATACCAAACGTAGTACCGAGCATGCTGTACGCACGAGTGCGGGCATGGCCTTCGAACTCCTGGGCCAAGGCCGCTGAACCACTGGCCAGCGCTGCAGCCCCCGCCACACCCTGAACGGCGCGCAGCACGTCGAGCCAGAACACCGACGGCGCTAGGCTTTGCGCCAGCGAGGCTGCGGTAAACAGCAACATGCCGAAGGTAAACAGGCGCTTGCGGCCGTAGACATCAGCCAGTGCACCTGCGGCCATCAGCAAGCTGCCGAAAGACAACATGAACGCGTTGGTGATCCACGTCAGGGCGACAGGGCTGCCGCCCAGATCACGGCCGATGGCGGGGGTTGCCACCGCGCCACCGGTAAAACTCAAAGGCAGTACCAGTGCCGACAGGCAGATGGCCGCGAGGATCAGCAGCTTGTCGCGCTCACCCCGCTGTTGAGCAACAGATGTCATGAGTCAATCCTGTGTCAGAAGGAAAAATCGCTGCTTTAAGGCAACGTGTAAACAGCCCGATCCCTGTAGGGGGACGCCGTTGGAAGGCCATTGTTGATGACGCCGACCTATTGATAAACTGCGCAAATCGAGACGCTTAGTCGCTCAAGGGGAGACAATCATGGAACGTGCCGATACTTCATTTCCCGACATCGCTGCGTTTGTCGGTGTCGCCCAGACCGGCAGCTTCACCCGCGCAGCGGAGAATCTGGCGACCAGCAAATCCAACGTCGGCAAGGCCGTTCAGCGCCTGGAATCACGCCTGGGCACCAAGCTGTTTCAACGCACCACCCGCGCGGTGCGTCTGACCGAAGACGGCGAGACTTATCTGCTGGCCGCGCAAGCCGCACTCGATGGCTTGCGCGACGCCGCCCAGGCGCTGGCAGCGCGCAAGGAAGAACCGATCGGCCGTGTGCGTCTCGACATTCCCTCGGGTTTTCGCCAGTTGTTTCTGCCAACCCTTTCCGAGCTGCGTCATCGTTACCCACAGGTCACGCTTGAGCTGTCGATGACCGATCGCATGTCAGATGCCGTGGGCGAAGGCTGGGACATCGTCGTGCGTGCCGGCGTCCTGCCCCAGGACAGCGAAATGACCGTGCGCAAACTGTGCAACACCACGTTGAGCCTGTACGCATCGCCGGACTATCTGGCCCGCCATGCGCCGATTGAAACGGCGGCGGACCTGGTGCACCACGATGCGGTGATTTTCCGTGGTTTCACCGGGAAGCTGCGGCCATGGTCGCTGACCGAAAACGGGCACTTTCGCGAACTGGCGCCACCGCCGGTGCTGGTGCTTTCCGACGGTCAGGCGATGATCGATGCGACGGTGGTGGGCCTCGGCATTTCACAGCTGTTCAACCAGGTCGCCCAGCCCTATGTCGATTGCGGACGTCTGGTCCCGGTATTGCCGGCACTGGATTCGCCCGGGCCTCCGGTGCACGCGCTGATCCCTCTCGGCAATCGCATGCCGGCGAAAACCCGCGCCGTGCTCAACTACCTCGCCGATCGCTTGCGCTAGCCTTGCAATACATCACTGCGGGAACGGGCTTGCTCGCGAAGAGTCCGGGTCAGTCACCATCACGTTCACCTGACACAGCGCATTGGCGAGCAAGCCCGCTCCCACAGGTAATCAGGCATTCGATCGTGTGCATCGCCGGGAGCAGCGTCGCTGCGAGTTCAACGGCCCGGGCCGTCGGGCGTACGCCCCGGCCCGTGCGTACAAACAAGGGATCGGCAAACCGCACCCGCAACCGCGCCAGTGCGCCACTCACGGCGGGCTGACCGACCTTGAGCAGCGCCGCCGTGCGCGAAACATTACGCTCGCGAAACAGCACCACAAATGTCACCAGCAGGTTCAGATCGACACCACGAAAACTCGCCTCGTTGATCGCCATCGCCCTGCCTCACACCTGACTCGCGGTGAAACTGCTGGCCGCGACGCGCTTGACCGCGCGACAATCGAGCAGCCGTTCCAGATCATTCAACGCCGGATGGGCGAAGTGCGCACGCATCGCCGCCGTCGACTCCCAGTAGCCGGTGATGATCCACAGATCGGCATCCGCCAGGCTGCGCACCGCCTGATAGGACAGACATCCCGGCACCTCGCCCAGGGTTTGCAGCAGCCGGTCGATCGGCGCACGCAAGTCTTGCGACTGGCCGCTGACCGCCAGCACTTCGATCACATTGACCGCACCGGTTTTCATATCGATTTCTCCCCAGCATTGCCCCAGCCGCCCCCCAGGGCACGGATCAGATTGACCGTTGCCACCGCCTGCGCGCCCTGCAGTTGCACGGCGGCCCGACGCGATTGCAGCGCCGTGCGTTCGGCGTCGATCACCGACAGATAAATCACATCGCCCTCGGTGTATTGCGCCTGCGCCAACCGGGCCGCACGCGCCGATGCATCCACGGCTTGCGCCTGAGTCTGTGTCTGCTCTTCCAGCACCCGCAGGTCGGACAGGTTGTCTTCCACTTCGCGGAACGCCACCAGCACCTGCTGCCGATAGTTGGCCACGTCCTCTTCATACTCGGCGTTGGCCTTGGCCAGATTGCCCTTGCGCAAGCCGCCGTCGAAGATCGGCAAGTTCAGCGCAGTGCCGGCCAGCGGCCCGAGCAGGAAGGTCCGGCTGCTCCAGTGGAACAGATTGCTCAGCGAGCCGGACTCGAACCCGGCCGAGCCCGTCAATGTCAGCGACGGAAAGAATGCCGCTTTCGCCACACCGATCCGCGCATTGGCCGCCGCCATTTCCCGCTCGGCCGCAGCGATGTCCGGCCGCCGCTCCAGCAGCGACGACGGCAGCCCCGCGGGAATGCGCAAGGTCACTGGATCGAGCGGACTGGCCGCCAGGGAAAACTGCGCCGGACTTTTGCCCAGCAACACCGCCAGGCTGTGCTCGGACACTGCGCGCAAGCGCTGCACGGTCATCGCATCTGAACGCGCCGTGGCCAGCTCGGTCTCGGCCCGGGCCACGTCCAGTTCGCTGATGTCGCCCAGCGAATAGCGCTGCTGCACCAGCTTCAGCGCTTGTTCGCGCAACCGTACCGTCGAGGCATAAACCTCGTTTTCGGCATCGAGTTGGCGCAAGGTGAAGTAGTTCTGCGCCAGGTCCGCCTGCAACGCCAGCAACACCGAACGGTAGAGTGCCTCGCTGCGTTGGGTTTGTGCATCGGCAGCCTCTACCGTCGACGCCACCCGACCGAACAGGTCGACCTCGTAAGACACGCCCGCCTGCGCACGCCACAAGGTCTGGCTGGCACCCTTGCCGCTATCGGATTCATATTGCGAGGCTGGCGAGACCCGTTGCCGGGTCGGACCGACACCGGCGTCCACCGTCGGGAACAGTTGTGAGCGCTCCGCCTGATTCAACGCCCGCGCCTCCTTCAACCGCGCCGCTGCCGCCAGCAGACTCTGGTTGGCATCGCGCGCCTGTTGCTGCAAGTCGTTCAACTGCTGATCGCCGAACACCGTCCACCATTCACCACGAGCGATGCCCTCCGACGGCTGCGCGGTTTTCCAAGACCCGGCTTCAGCGGCAGACAACGCGGTACGCGGCTCCTGGGTCTTCTCTTCCTTGTAGGCCGGTGGCATCGACACATTGGGTTTGAGGTAAGTCGGCGCCAGCGAGCAACCGGCGGTGGCCAGTACCGCGGCGAGCCAGACACTGCCCACCAGCAAACGATTCAAGGCAAATACTTTCATGTCGTTCTCCTTACTTCTCGTAGGCCGCTTGCGGCGTGCGCGGCAAAGTCGGGTGGGTCGAAACGCCGTGAGTGACAATGCTGTGATCGTGGGCCGTTGCGTCGGCGCCCGGGTGCGGATGCCTGCCGTGCGTGTCGACCAGATGCTCGACACCGGACAGCTTGCGCAGCAGCACGTAGAACACCGGCGTCAGCATCAGCCCGAACAGGGTCACGCCGAGCATGCCGAAGAACACCGCGATGCCCATGGCCTGGCGCATCTCGGCACCGGCGCCGGTGGAGAACACCAGCGGCACCACGCCCATGATGAACGCGATGGAGGTCATCAGAATCGGTCGCAGCCGCAGCCGACTGGCCTCGATCGCGGCTTGCACCACGCTGCGGCCCTGCATCTCCAGTTCACGGGCGAATTCGACGATCAGGATTGCGTTCTTCGCCGACAGCCCCACCAGCACCATCAAGCCGATCTGGGTGAAGATGTTGTTGTCGCCATGGGTCAACCACACCCCGGCCAGCGCCGAGAGAATGCTCATCGGCACGATCAGGATGATCGCCAGCGGCAAGGTCAGGCTTTCGTACAGCGCCGCCAGCACCAGGAACACCAGCAATACGCTGATCGGGAACACCCACAGCGCCGAATCGCCGGCCAGCACTTGCTGGTAGGTCAGGTCCGTCCATTCGTACCTGATACCGCGCGGAAACACCTCTTTCGCAATCCGGTCGACCGCAGCCTGCGCCTGACCGGACGAATAACCCGGGGCCGGCCCGCCGTTGATATCGGCAGCGGTGAAGCCGTTGTAACGCACGACCATTTCCGGGCCGTAAGTGGTGGTGACCTTGATCAGCGACGACAGCGGCACCATCTCGCCCTTGTCGTTGCGGGTTTTCAGCACGCCGATATTTTCGGCGTTGGCACGGAACGGGGCATCGGCCTGAGCCCGTACCTGATATACACGGCCAAAGGCGTTGAAGTCGTTGACGTACATCGAGCCCAGATAGATCTGCAGGGTGTCGAATACATCCGTCACCGACACCCCCAACTGCTTGGCCTTGACCCGATCCAGCTCGACATTCAGTTGCGGCATGTTGATCTGGAAGGTCGAGAACGCCGGGCCGAGTTCCGGCGCTTTGGCGGCTGCGGCGAGGAAGTCCCGCGTCGCCTTGTTCAGCGCCTCGTAACCCAGCGCGCCGCGGTCTTCGATCATCAGCTTGAAGCCGCCAACAGTGCCCAGACCGGCCACTGGCGGGGGCGGGAACACGGCAATCGCGGCGTCCTTGATACCGGCGTATTCAGCGTTCAACCGGGCAACGATCGCCGAGGCGGATTGCTCCTTGCTGCGGTACTTCGAGGGCTCCAGCACCGGAAACACCAGGGCGCTGCTCGGCGAGTTGGCCAGGCTGACCGACAGACCGGGGAACTGCGGCAAGTTCTTCACCCCGGGAATCGCCAGGGCGATATCGCCCATGTCGCGCACGACTTTCTCGGTTCGGTCCAGGGTCGCGCCGCTCGGCAGTTGCGCGATCGCTACCACGTAATCCTTGTCCTGCCCCGGCACAAAACCGCCGGGCACAATTTTGCCCATCCACACCGCCGCGCCGAGCAACACGCCATAGATCACCAGCATCACCAGTTTGCGGTTGACCACATGGCGCACGCCTTTGCCGTAATTGTCCGAGCCACGATTGAACACTCGATTGAAGACGTTGAAGAAGCCACCAAGCAGCGTGTCCATGATCCGCGTCAGACGATCTTTCGGCGCGTCATGCCCCTTGAGCAGGATGGCCGCGAGTGCCGGCGACAAGGTCAGCGAATTGAACGCAGAAATCACCGTCGAAATCGCGATGGTCATCGCAAACTGCTGGTAGAACTGCCCGGTGAGTCCGGACATGAACGCCAGCGGCACAAACACCGCCACCAGCGTCAGTGCAATCGCGATGATTGGCCCGCTGACTTCCTGCATGGCTTTATAGGTCGCATCACGGGGCGACAGACCGGCTGCAATATTGCGCTCGACGTTCTCCACCACCACGATCGCGTCGTCGACCACGATGCCGATGGCCAGCACCATGCCGAACAGCGACAAGGCGTTGATGGTGTAACCGAACCCCAGCAGCAGCGCGAACGTACCAATGATCGACACCGGCACCGCCAGCAACGGGATCAGCGACGCACGCCAGGTTTGCAGGAACACGATGACCACCAGCACCACCAGCGCGATGGCCTCAAGCAGGGTCTGGATCACCGCGTGGATGCTGTCGCGGACAAACTGGGTCGGGTCGTACTTGATGCCGTAATCGACACCGTCCGGCATGTCCTGTTTGATTTCCTCCATGACCTTGCGCACGTCATCGGAAATCTGCAGCGAGTTGGCACCCGGCTGCTGGAAGATGATCATCTGCACTGCAGGCTTGTTGTCGAGCATGGCGCGCAAGGTGTATTCGGAGGCGGCCATTTCCACCCGTGCCACGTCCGACAGATGCGTCACCGCGCCGGCGCTGCTCTTGAGGATGATGTCGCGAAATTCCTGCTCGGTCTTCAGTCGGCCCTGGGCGTTGACGCTCAGTTGCATTGGCACGTCGGTGAGCATCGGTGCACCGCCGACAATGCCGGCAGCGACCTGTACGTTCTGCTCGCGAATGGCTTTCACCACGTCCAGCGCGGTCATGTTCAGACGTGCGACTTTCTGCGGATCGAGCCAGATGCGCATCGAATAATCGCCCGCACCCCACATCACCACTTCACCGACGCCGGGAATCCGCGCCAGGCGATCCTTTACGTTGATCAGCGCATAGTTGCGCAGATAGGTCAGGTCATAACGCTGATTGGGCGAAAGAATGCTCACGCCCATGGTCAGGGTCGGCGACGACTTGATGGTGGTCACACCAAGGTGCTGCACGTCCTCAGGCAAGCGCGGCAGGGCCTGGGCCACGCGGTTCTGCACGAACTGCTGAGCCTTGTCCGGATCGGTGCCGAGCTTGAACGTCACGGTAGTGGTCATCTTGCCGTCACTGTTGGCCAGAGACTGCATGTACAGCATGTCCTCGACACCGTTGATCTGTTCTTCGATTGGCGAGGCCACGGTTTCGGCGATGACTTTCGGGTTGGCGCCAGGGTATTCGGCACGCACCACCACCGAGGGTGGCACCACTTCGGGGTATTCGGCAGTCGGCAGCCGGGTCAGGGCGATCAGCCCGGCCAGCACGATTACCATCGACAACACACCGGCAAAGATCGGCCGGTCGATAAAGAATTTTGAGATGTTCATGGCGATTCCCGGATTAAGCCGCAGGCCTGGCGGCGCGATTGACGCTGACCATGTCGACGGTATTGACGTGAACGGCGTCGTTGGGGCGTACACGCTGTACGCCGCTGACGATCACCCGGTCTCCTGCCTTGAGGCCGGACGTGACGATGCGCAGCCCTTCATGCAGGTTGCCCAGCGTCACTTCGCGGTACTCGACGCGATCCTGGGCGCCGACCACCAGCACGAACTTGCGCGCCTGATCGGTGCCGATCGCCGAGTCGTCAACCAGCACGGTCTCGAACGGCTTGCCGCCACCGACCTTGATCCGCGCATACAGACCCGGCAGCAGCGCGCCGTTGGCGTTGTCGAAACGCGCCCGGACGCGGATGGTGCCGGACTGGGTGTCGAGCTGGTTGTCGATCGAATCCACTGCGCCCTGACGCGAATAGCCGTCTTCGTCGGCCAGCCCCAGGGACACGGGGGCGCCGCTGCCGGACGCCTGATTGAGGTAGCGCAGGTAGGTTTGTTCATCGACATCGAACGAGGCGTAGATCGGCGAGACCGATACCAGGCGGGTCAGCAGCGGCGCCGTTGCGCCGCTCGACACCACGTTGCCGACCGTCAGTTCGGCGCGGGAAACTCGACCGGCCACCGGTGCCTTGATCTCGGTGTACGACAGGTTGACCCGAGCGGCATCCAGCGCTGCTTTCGCCACCTTGACCTGAGCCACGGCTTCACGGGCGGCGTTTTGTTTCTCGTCAAAATCACGCTTGGCGATCGCGTTCTGTTCCACCAGCCGGGCGGCACGTCCGGCGTCGGTGGCGGTATAGCCGGCACGGGACTCGGCAGCAGCCAGTTGCCCGGCGGCGCGATCGACTTCCGCCAGATAGGGACGCTGGTCGAGGGTGAACAGCAGATCGCCCTTCTTCACCAGCGTGCCATCCTTGAAGTGCACGCCGACGATGGTGCCCGGCACCAACGGTCGGATATCCACTTTGTCGACCGCCTCCAGGCGCCCGGAATAGCTTTGCCATTCACTGATCGTCTTGAACACGACGGTGGCAACATCCACCTCGGCTTTGGCGGCTGGCGCGGTGTCGGCATGAGCGTTGGCTATCGGTCCGAAATGATCGCCATAGTTGACGACGATGCCGGCCGTGCCGGCCACTAAGAGCGCACTTAATGCGACGGAAAGCCGTTTACGACTGGCGACCATTTCACTTCTCCCGAAACTATTGATGATGTTCAAAACTTATTAAAAAACTGCAACTTCAAGACGCACGCATCCCTGCAATAAAACTTCACTGCATAACTTCCCGATACGCGATTAGTTCAATCCATGAGTTCTGCCGACAAGGCGCCGATGTATTCATCGACAATGCCGCTTTCACTCAGCGCGCAACACAGTCGGTGCACATAATCTGCGTTCGTCCCCATCGGTCCTTCGGCGAGTGCCACACTACCGGCGATGGTCTCAATCCGTGCATCCGCCTCGAACAGCGGGTGATCGGGATCCGCGACAAACACCAGCGCCAGTACGTCACGACCATCGGCCAGTTGCACGCCGGTCCAGATCGGCCGGTAGGCACCGGTGGGCATTTCGCGGATCCACAGTGAAATCAGTTCGTCGCGAGCCACCGCCTGGCTGATCTTGAACGCGACGCCGTGGGTTTCCCCGCCGCGCTGCAGGGCCAGCATCCGACCCGGCAGTGCCACTGTCGCGCGCCCGGCGATCATCCGCAGGCAGAAACTGCGATGCCAACCGTGCAGGGTCGCCAATTGGTGCTCGGCAAATTCGAACAGCGGGTTCCAGATCAGCGAGCCGTAACCGAAGACCCAGATGTCGCCCTCGCCGGGACGCGCGTTCAGGGTGTCTTCCATCGACTGACCGATCCGCTCCAGCGTCCACAACAGTTCCGGGGGAACGTCGCTGAACTTCTCCAGATAAGCGCCTGAGCTGATCAACTGTTTCGTCAACATCGCCGTGGTCTCTGCGGTGGGCATTTGCCGTTGAGCGAATGGTGGCCGAGACCTGACGCCGGATAAACAACACCGGACGCTACTCTTAGTAGCTCCAGCGGAGACAATCAGGCCTGAATGCCCGCCACGGCGGGTTTGGCGGAGGGATAGCTGTGCGGCCCAATTGTCTCCATAAAAGCTACAGAGCATCACCTTTCACGGTATTTATCGCCTTAACCGCGGCGTGCAGACTGGATTTGCCGGTCCACTCCAGGGCCCCGACTTTCTCCCAAAGGTGACTACCATGAAGCTCTACATTGCCAACCAGACTTGCTCCCAGGCCGTCCAGATCATCGCCAACGAATTGGGCCTGACCCCGGAATTGGTGCACTTCGACGTATTCGGCCGGACCACCTCCAGCGGCGAAGATTTCGCGGCGGTGAACCCACTGCTGTATGTACCCGCCCTGCTGCTCGACAACACCTTCAACGATATCCTGTCGGAAACCATCGTCATTACCTCCTACCTCGCCGACCAGCATCCAGAGTCCGGCCTGATCCCGGCGCGCGGCACGCTGGAACGGGTCAAGGTCGACCAGTTGCTGACCTTCGTCGCCACCGAGATCGCCCAGAAACACATTCCGTTGATGCGCAAATTGCTGACTGAAGACGGCACACAGTGGACACGCAACAAGATCGTCAGCGCCTATGCCCAACTCGACGCACGCCTGGCCGACGGCCGTACCTGGCTGACCGGTGACCAGTTCTCCGTGGCCGATGCGTACGTCTTCGCCACCTGGTGGCACGAACGCTCCGGCGCACAGATCGAACACCTGCCACACCTGATGGCGTGGAAGAATCGCATCGATGCCCGCCCTTCGGTGCACAAGGCGCTGACAGAAGAAGCGGCGCTGTACAGCAAACATATGGAACAACTAAAACAACTTGATTGAAGGGCTCGAAGAAACAGGTCGCTCAAGCGGCCTGTTTGCATTTGCGATATCCGTCAAGTTGATAACAACATTAAAAACCGGGCAAAAAAAAGGCCGCCTGATAACAGGTGGCCAAAACCAAAGGGTAAACAGAATAGGGATTTCATGTTTACGGTCGCGAGTTTATTCAGATCCGCGACAACTTTCTTATTGTTACCGGCAATACCTGACATCAACAAAATCCGCTTTACTGCAGGAGCAGACAGTGAGGTCTATAGTGATCAGGTCTTGTGCCCTGGCGTCGAGCGTTGCCCATGACCTCAACCGAACACCTGATCATCTGCGAGCATTGCGACTGCGTGTACGAAAAAGTCGTGCTCGGCAAACACCAGAAAACCCTCTGCGTACGTTGCGGCGGCGTGCTGCAGCGCTATAACGGCTTGACCGTCGAGCAGCGGCTGGCCTTGAGTTTCACCGCGGCGATGCTGTGGCTGTTCGCCAATTTCTATCCGGTGATGAGCATCAGCATGAAGGGTTTGAAAAACAGCGCGACGCTGTGGGATTCGGTGCTGGCGCTGAGTCAGGGACCGATCACATTCATGGCGATGGTCGCGGCGATTTCGATCATCATCGCCCCAGCGTTTCAACTGGTGCTGTTGATCTGGGTGCTGAGTTTCGCCTTGTCATCGCGCCGGGCACCGGGCTTCAAGCTGTGCATGCGCTGGCTGGAAACCCTGCGTCCGTGGAGCATGCTCGAAGTGTGTCTGCTGGGGGCGATGGTCGCGGTGTTCAAACTGGCCGGGCTGCTCGATGTGCTGCCGGGTATCGGCCTGTTTGCCCTGGCCGTGTTGAGCCTGATGATGATCCGCATTGCCGGGCGCGACATTCGTGACCTTTGGGACATCCTATGAAGCGTCCAGCGACCGCCAGCGAACTGAATCTGTGCCTGTGCCACAGCTGCGGGCTGGCCTGCGACATGACCGATGAGCCGCACCAATGCCCGCGTTGCGACGCGCCGTTGCATCGGCGCAAGACCAATTCCCTGGCGCGTACCTGGGCCTTCCTGTTTGCCGCGCTGGCGTTTTACGTGCCGGCCAATCTGCTGCCGGTGATGAACACCATGATGCTCGGCAACGGCGCCGACAGCACGATCATGAGCGGCGTACTGGAGTTCTGGGAGGGCGGCGCGTGGGACATCGCGCTGATCATTTTCATCGCCAGCATCGCGGTGCCGGGCATCAAGTTCGTGGCCCTGTCGCTGCTGCTGATCACCGTGCAGCGCGACAGCAACTGGGCGCGCCGTGAGCGCTCGAAGTTGTACCGTTTCGTCGAGCTGATCGGCTACTGGTCGATGCTCGACGTGCTGGTGGTCGCGCTGGTCGCGGCGCTGGTGAAGTTCCAGGCGCTGGGCGATATCGAACCACGCCCGGGCATCCTGTTTTTCGGCATGGTGGTGGTGTTCACCATGCTCTCGGCGATGAGTTTCGACCCACGGCTGATCTGGGACAACTCCCCGGACGACGAACCGCTCAGCGACGTACCACCTCAAGCAGCACCTGCAACGGATGGCGCAGCGCCCGATCCGACTGGCGCTTGACCTGACTGCGGCACGAATAGCCGGTGGCCAGTGCTTCGCCCTGCTCCGCCGGTGCCTCGACCTGCCGCGCCCACGATTGCTCATAGATCACCGCCGAAGTTTCGCGGTTGCGCGCTTCATGGCCGTAGGTGCCGGACATGCCGCAGCAACCGGTGGCCTGCGTCGCCAGTTTCAAGCCGACCCGTTCGAACACTTGCTCCCACTGACGAGTGGCGGCCGGCGCGTTGGTTTTCTCGGTGCAATGCGCCAGGAGCCGGAATGCACTTGCCGATTTGTCCTTCGCCTGCTCCGGCATCACCTTGAGCAGCCATTCCTGTACCAGCGCGACTTCCGGGCATTGCTCCATACCCGGCACTTTCAAGTATTCCTGGCGA
This sequence comes from Pseudomonas sp. 13B_3.2_Bac1, assembly GCF_025466205.1. Classification (NCBI taxonomy): domain Bacteria; kingdom Pseudomonadati; phylum Pseudomonadota; class Gammaproteobacteria; order Pseudomonadales; family Pseudomonadaceae; genus Pseudomonas; species Pseudomonas sp. 13B_3.2_Bac1. The sequence continues at coordinate 6,303 of NZ_JANLOG010000152.1, read as the reverse complement.
TAGACCAGGGTCATCGCCGGATCCAGCCCCAGCAACGGTACGCCAACATCCGCCAGCTCTCGCAGTTGCCGCGCATTGCGCAGTGCCGCGCGGTTGAACGCCGACAGAAAGCCCTGCACATGCAACGGCTTGCCGTTGGCGCTGAACGGCGCCAGATAAACCTGATAGCCCAGCCGCGAAATCAGCTCCACCAGATCCGCCAGCAGCGGCGCTTCGAAGTAACGGGTGAAGGCATCCTGCACCAGTACCACACTGCGCTCGCGCTGGGCCTGGGTCAGCGTCGACAGCGTGGAAACCGTCGCCGGCTGCACCTTCCACCGGCGCATCGCCGCGTGGAAATCAAAGCGGCTGAGCAACGGCACATCGACCATTCCACCGAGACGCTCCAACTGTTGGCGCACGAATGAAGCGCCCATCAAACCGTTGTACAGCGCCGGAATTCGCGCCATGTACGGAATGCTGTACTCCAGCGAAGCAATCAGATAATCCCGCGCCGGGCGCAGATAACGGCCGTGATACAACTCCAGAAACCGCGAGCGAAACTCCGGCACGTTGACCTTGACCGGGCATTGCCCCGCGCAGGATTTACACGCCAGGCATCCGGCCATGGCGTCATACACCTCATGGGAAAAGTCGGCGGCTTGCCCACGGCTGTTGCGCCAGCGCGTCCACAGGTTGCGGAAAAACGCCGGACGGCGGATCGCATCCGACAGCACATCCACCCCTGCCTCGCCCTGCAAACGCAGCCATTCACGGATCAGTGAGGCGCGGCCCTTGGGCGATTGCGCACGCTCGCGGGTGGCTTTCCACGACGGACACATGGCGTCGTCGGGATCAAAGTTGTAGCAGGCGCCGTTGCCGTTGCAATGCATGGCCGCGCCGTAGCTCTGCCAGACCTTTTCGTCGATCTGCCGATCGAGTTCGCCGCGCAAGGTCACTTCGTCGATCTTCAGCAATGCCGCAGCGGTGTTGGCCGGGGTGGCGATCTTGCCCGGGTTGAACTGGTTGAACGGGTCGAACGCGGCTTTCAGTGCCTGCAACGCCGGGTACAGCTCACCGAAAAAGGCCGGCGCGTATTCCGAGCGCAGACCTTTGCCATGTTCGCCCCACAACAGGCCGCCGTAGCGTTGGGTCAGCGCGGCGACACCGTCGGACACCGGACGCACCAGCGCCGCTTGCTGCGGATCCTTCATGTCGAGAATCGGCCGCACGTGCAGCACGCCAGCATCGACGTGGCCGAACATGCCGTACTGCAAGCCGTGGCTGTCGAGCAGTTCGCGCAACTCGGCGATGTACTCGGCCAAGTGCTGCGGCGGTACCGCGGTGTCTTCAACAAATGGCTGCGGCCGCGCTTCGCCGGCAACGTTGCCGAGCAGGCCGACGGCGCGCTTGCGCATGCCATAGACCTTGTTCACCGCCGCTTGGCCGACCGCCAGCGTATGGCCAAGGCGTTCGACCGTGGTGTCACTGCTCAAGTGCTCAAGGAAGGCTTGAACCCGGTGCTGCAGATCTTCAGGATCGTCGCCACAGAACTCCACCAGGTTGATCCCCAGCGTCGGCCGCTCGGCACTTTCCGGGAAGTATTCGGCGACGCCGTGCCAGACGATGTCCTGCATCGCCAGCAGCAACACCTTGGAATCCACGGTTTCAATCGACAGCGGCTTGAGCGCCATCAGCGCCCGGGCATCGCGCAGCGCATCCATGAATCCGGCGTAGCGGATATTCACCAGCATCGTGTGCTTGGGGATCGGCAGCACGTTGAGCTTTGCCTCGACCACAAAGCCGAGTGAGCCCTCGGCGCCGCACAACACGCTGTTGAGGTTGAAGCGGTTGTCGGCCTCGCGCAGGTGCGCCAGGTCGTAGCCGGTCAGGCAGCGGTTGAGATCGGGGAAGCGCTGCTGGATCAGCTCGCCCTGCTCGTCAATGATCTGCCGCGCACAGCGATAGACTTCACCCACCCGATCTTCACGGGCGCACAGCGCTGTCAGGTCGTCTTCCGCCAGCGCGGCGCCGTGCAGGCGTTCACCGCCGCGCAGAACCATGTCGAGTTCCAGCACATGGTCGCGGGTCTTGCCGTAGGTGCAACTGCCCTGGCCGCTGGCGTCGGTGTTGATCATGCCGCCAACGGTGGCGCGGTTGGAGGTCGACAGCTCCGGGGCGAAAAACAGCCCGGCGGATTTCAGCGCGGCGTTGAGCTGATCCTTGACCACCCCGGCCTGCACCCGCACCCAGCGCTGCTCGACGTTGATTTCCAGAATGCGGTTCATGTGCCGCGACAGGTCGACGACGATGCCGTCGGTCAGCGACTGGCCGTTGGTGCCGGTACCACCGCCACGCGGGGTAATCACCACTTGCTGATACGCCGGCTCGGCGATCAGCCGTGCCACCCGCGCCACATCCTCCGCATCCATTGGAAACACCGCCGCTTGCGGCAGACGCTGGTAGATCGAGTTGTCGGTGGCGAGCACTACGCGGCTGGCGTAGTCGGCACTGATCTCGCCACGAAAACCACTGGCTTTCAGGGCGTTGAGGAACAGTTGGTAATCAGTGGTCAATGCAGCGGCGGGTGACAGCTGGGCAATCATCGGTGAGGAAATCTCGGTCAAAATCGGGCCGTGTGGCGGTGAACAGTTGTGCGCAATGAATGATTGCGTCACGCTCCCGCCATCTCATGGTGCTTATGTTCATTGCTTGGCGCCGTCGGGACAAACGTAAAATCGACCCGCAATCCATGACTAAAACGAATGAATCCGCGAACCCTCACCCCTTCCATGTCGTTATTGCTGGCCTTCGAGGCCGCCGCACGCCATGAAAGCTACACCCGCGCCGCCCACGAACTGTCGCTGACGCAAAGCGCGGTCAGCCGTCAGGTGCAGATTCTGGAAAAGATGCTCGGCATGCGCCTGTTCAGCCGCGAAGGTCGGCAAGTGGTGCTGACCGATGTCGGGCGCATGTACCAGCGTGAACTGGCCGAAGCCCTCGGGCAGATCCGCAGCGCAACCCTGCAGGCCATGGCGTTCGGTTCAGGCATCCACAGTTTGCGTCTGGCGACGCTGCCGACCTTCGGCTCGAAATGGCTGCTGCCGCGACTCAAGGACTTCTACACCGCGCACCCCGGCATGACCGTGCACTTGCATTCACGGATCGAAGCGATTGACTTCGACACCAGCGAGATCGATGCGGCGATCTGTGTCGGTGCGGGAGACTGGCCGGGCTTGAGCGCCCTGCCCCTGCACACTGAAGAACTGGTGGTGATTGCCAGTGCGCAGTTGTCATTGGCCGAACGCGATGAAGCGGAACAACACATCGCCGGGCAGTTACTGCTCAATGTCAGCAGCAACGCCCAGGCCTGGGCGGAATGGTTCACCCATCATGGTTTGCCACACCGCAGCATGCGCATCGGCCCGAGCTTTGAAATGACTTCGCACCTGATCCAAGCGGTGCGGGCGAATATCGGCGTGGGGCTGGTGCCGCGGATTCTGGTGGAGGATGAATTGCTTAACGGCGAGCTGCTGCAACTGGGGGAGCCGATCACCAGCCGGCGCAGCTATTACCTGGTGTATCCGCCGCGTAATGAGGCGTTACCGTCATTGAAAGCGTTCAGGGATTGGTTGGTGGATACGCTCTGACCGGAGATCCCACCAATGCACAACATAACGAAACGCCGCTCGATGAGCGGCGTTCGGTCAATCCCGGTACTGGCGCTTTAGCGGTGGCGGCGCACTCGGCCCTTTGACGAGGGGTTTGGCCAGCAGCTTGCCGTCCGGGCCATAAAAGAGGCGCCTGACGCTTGGCGGCATGGGAGTAGGCTCTTTTGCGCTCATGATGGAACCTCTTCGACAGAACTGAATTCGACCCACTGGACTTTCGAGGAATCTATCACCAATAGTTCGGCGCCAAAAGGCAACGCCACGCCATCCTCCCCCAGCCAGCCTGGATTCAGCATGATGAACTGCCCCTCCAGCGGGCCGGAAGGCCACTCGACGGGCCAGCCAAACAATCGCCTTTCATCCGTCAAATGCAGCGTAACCAGCCGATTGTGGCGAGCAAAGGTGCTGTACCACTCGCTGGGGTAAGAGTTTTTATTCGTTACATTTTTTCTTCGTAACCATTTGTGCAATTTGTCATTCGAAGCCAGAGCACACGACAGCAAACCAAGCCCCATTGCAACCATAAACGCCCAAATAGCCTGGGCTTTGCCATCCCATTTCCCTACAGAAAAGCCCTTCGAGCCTATCCATAAGCCAATAGCCCCGATCCCCAACACCACCCCATGAATCACAAACGTAAAAATCAACGCCTGCACAATCTGCCCAAAGGTGTCAGGCCGCTTGAACGAAGTGAGCGTGTAAAAAATCCAGGTAGAAACAAATCCGGGAATCAGATACTGCAACAACGGAACAACTTCCTTGACCAGATCATCCATGATCCGTGGCTCCTTGAAAGACTTGCCGGCCCGATAAGTGACCGGCAATCAAAGCCTAGCGCACGCTGAAAAAATGCCGCCGCGCATCTGTCACAGCGCATTACGCCAGCCGCTAAAACCTACGCATCCTGCAAAATCAGATCAGCGCCCTTCTCCGCCACCATCAACACCGCCGCATGCGTATTGCCCGAGGTCACGTTCGGGAAGATCGACGCATCGACAATCCGCAACCCGGCAAGGCCATGCACCTTCAGACGCTTGTCGACCACCGAAGTCTGCTCATCCGCCCCCATAGCGCAGGAACCACAGAGGTGATAGATCGAGCCACAGTTGTCGCGGAAGTACTGCAACATCTGCTCGTCGGTTTCCACTGCCGGTCCCGGCAGGACTTCATCAACGGTGATGCTCTTGAGCGCCGGGGCGTTCATGATCTTGCGCATCAGGCGACTGCCCTGAATCACTTCGTCAATGTCCTTTTGCGTGCTCAGATAGTTCGGATCGATCAGTGCCGCATCACGCGGATTCTTCGACGCAATTTCGACGTAGCCGCGACTGGTCGGCCGGCACGGGTTGAAGCACAGCAGGAAGCCCGAATACGGCTCCGGCTTGAGGCTGGCCTTGTTGTTTTTCGGAATCTGGTACGACAGCGGGTTGAAGTACAGCTGCAAATTGGGATGCGCCTGCTGCGCGTTGCCACGGAAGAAACCGCCCGCCTGATTGACGCTCATGGCCAGTGCGCCCTTGCGGGTCAGCAGGTATTTGATGCCCAGTTTGAGCTGGCCGAACAGCGAGCTCAGTTCATCGTTCAGCGTCGGGATATTGGCTTTGTAGTAGTAGCTGACGCACAGGTGATCTTGCAGGTTCTGCCCCACTGCCGGCAGGTGCCTGACCAGCGGGATCTGTTGCTTTTCCAGCAACGCGCGATCAGCCACGCCGGACAATTGCAGGATTTTCGGCGTGTCGACGGCGCCGGCACACAGGATCACTTCCTTGCGCGCGGTGAACGTCCGCACCACACCATGCTGGGTGATCGAGATGCCTGTGGCGCGCTGCTGCGTCTCGTCAAACAGTACGCGATCGACCAATGCGTAATGCTCGACGGTCAGGTTCGGCCGGCTCAGTGCCGGATGCAAATGCGCGAAGCTGCTGGAGCAACGCTGGCCGTTTTTGGTGTTGACGTCGTACAGGCCCGCGCCTTCGAATTTTGCCCCGTTGAAATCGTCGCTGCGCGGGTAGCCCAACTCTGAACAGCCCTCGAGGAACACATCGCAAATCGGGTGAGTCTGGCCCTTCATCGGAGTGATGCTGATCGGGCCGCTAGCGCCGTGGTATTCGCTGTCACCCAGCGGATGGTTTTCCAGTTTGCGGAAGTACGGCAGCACGTCCTTGAAGCCCCAGCCGTCGTTACCGTTGGCCGCCCAGTCATCGAAGTCATGGGCCTGGCCGCGCACGTAAATCATCGCGTTGATTGAACCCGAACCGCCCTGCACTTTGCCGCGCGGAGCGTAGATTTCGCGATTGCCCAACTGCTTCTGCGGCTGGCTGTAGTACATCCAGTTGAAGGTCGGGTTGTAATACATTTTGGCGAAGCCGACCGGGATCCTGAACCACAGCGAGCTGTCCTTGCCACCCGCTTCCAGCAGCAGCACCGTGTATTGCCCGGAGGCCGAAAGCCGATTGGCCAGAACGCAACCTGCTGCGCCGGCGCCAGCGATGATGTAGTCGTATGTCATGCACGGTTACCGCGTAAGTCGTTGTACAAAAAATCGGATGAGCAACGCATGTCCCCTGTGGGAGCGGGGGGGGGGGGGGCCCCGCGGGGGGGGGGGGGGGGGCGCCCCCCCCCCCCCCCCCCCCCCCCCCCCCCCCCCCCCCCC
>NZ_JANLOG010000018.1:0-17568 GCF_025466205.1 Pseudomonas sp. 13B_3.2_Bac1 | reverse complement strand
ACAGGATCAGCAGTGTGTTTGGCAGGTTTCTGTTGGAGTCTGGCAATGCCGTTACGCGAAGAATGTCTGTGGGAAAAACTCACGCCGCAGCGCCCGGATAACACCGCGCTACGGGGCGAGGTCAAAGTCGATGTCTGCGTGATCGGTGCCGGGTTTACCGGGTTGTCGGCGGCGCTGCATCTGTTGGAGAAGGGCAAAAGCGTCTGCGTGCTCGAAGCGCATCGTGCCGGGCATGGCGGCTCCGGACGCAACGTCGGGTTGGTCAACGCCGGCATGTGGATCCCGCCGGACGAGATCGAAGCCGGATTCGGCGAAGCCGTCGGCAGTCAGCTCAACCGTATGCTCGGGGCGGCGCCAGCGCTGGTGTTCAGCCTTGTGGATAAATACAACATCGATTGCCAGTTGCGCCGCGAAGGCACCCTGCACATGGCGCACAACGCCAAGGGCGAAGCGGATCTGCGCAGTCGCGAGCAACAATGGAAGCGCCGCGGGGCGCCGGTCGAGCTGCTCACCGGCAAGGCCTGCGAACAAGCCACCGGTACGCAGAAGATTGCTGCGGCGCTGCTCGACCGGCGTGCCGGCACGCTCAACCCGATGGCCTATGTCACCGGCCTGGCCAACGCGGTGAAGGGGCTGGGCGGGCAGATGTTCGATCACTCGCCAGTGACCCGTCTCGAGCGCATGGGCCAGCAATGGTCAGTGCAGACCGAGCACGGTTCGGTGCTCGCCGAGCAAGTGGTGATCGCCTCCAACGCCTACACCGAAGGCGACTGGACCGAACTCAAGCGCAATTTCTTCCCCGGTTACTACTATCAGGTCGCTTCGGTGCCGCTGACCGAAGACGCGGCCCATGACATCCTCCCCGGCGGACAGGGCTCGTGGGACACGCGCCAGGTGCTGAGCAGCATCCGTCGTGACAAGGATGGCCGGTTGTTGCTCGGCAGCCTGGGCAACGGCAATCAGAAACCGACGTGGTTCCTCAAAGCCTGGGCCGACCGGGTGCAGCAACATTACTTCCCCCATCTGAAACCGGTGGAATGGGAATGCACCTGGACCGGGCGCATCGCCTTCACCCCCGATCATTTGATGCGGCTATTCGAGCCGGCGCCCGGACTGGTGGCCGTCACCGGTTACAACGGCCGTGGCGTGACCACCGGCACTGTGGTCGGCAAAGCCTTCGCCGACTACCTGTGTAACGGAAATCCTCAAGCCCTGCCGATCCCCTTCGCACCGATGCAGCCCCTGGCCGGTGTCGGCCTGCGCAGTTGCCTGTACGAAGCCGGGTTCTCGCTGTATCACGCGGGCCAGTGCCTGCGCATCGTCATCTGAGTGTTGAAATATGTTGCCGGAAGCGGCGCTTTTCGATGCAGCGACTAGCCTGTAATGGTGCGGGTTGTAGCAGTCCCGCACCAGCAGTGTGCAGTTCGGTGACGCGAGCTGTTACAGGCTGGTTGCACGTCGTTTGGTGCCGCGGTTGCAATGATGGCGCAAGCGGGTTGCGCCTCAGATTTAAAAAGGTTTCACCTTCCGCGGTTTAGACGGTTGCACGCCCAATGAAAATGGGAACGAAACAGTCGAAATAACAAGAAAGCAGCGACTTTTTGAAGAATAAAAAACCGATGGCACGGCGCTTGCTCAGAGCATTTAGTGAAGTGAAGTCGCAGTGCCAACTAAAAAAAACCTTGGAGCACCACCTCATGTCCCAGACGTTTTACAAGAAAGGCTTTCTGGCCCTCGCAGTGGCTACTGCGTTGGGTGTTTCTGCGTTTGCTCAAGCTGATGTGAAAATCGGTGTAGCGGGTCCAATGACTGGCGCCAACGCGGCATTTGGCGAGCAGTACATGAAGGGTGCACAGGCAGCGGCGGACGCGGTCAACGCGGCGGGCGGCGTCAACGGCGAGAAAATCGTACTGGTCAAGGGCGATGACGCCTGCGAACCGAAGCAGGCGGTGACGGTTGCCAAGGATCTGGTGAACCAGAAAGTTGCCGGCGTGGTCGGCCACTTCTGCTCTTCCTCCACCATTCCAGCCTCGGAAATCTACGACGAAGCCGGCGTTATCGCGATCACCCCGGGTTCCACCAACCCGCAGGTGACCGAGCGCGGTCTGAGCGCGATGTTCCGTATGTGCGGGCGTGACGACCAGCAAGGCATTGTCGCTGGCGACTACATCGTCGACGTGCTCAAGGGCAAGAAAGTCGCGGTGATCCACGACAAGGACACCTACGGTCAAGGTCTGGCCGATGCGACCAAGGCTCAGTTGATCAAACGCGGCGTGACCCCGGTGATCTACGAAGGCCTGACCCGTGGCGAGAAAGACTTCAGCGCCCTGGTCACCAAGATCCGCGCCGCTGGCGCCGACGTCGTGTACTTCGGCGGTCTGCACCCGGAAGCCGGCCCACTGGTCAAGCAACTGCGCACCGAAGGCCTGAAAGACGTGAAGTTCATGTCTGACGACGGCATCGTTACCGACGAACTGGTGACCACCGCCGGTGGCCCGCAATACGTTGACGGCGTGCTGATGACCTTCGGCGCCGACCCGCGCCTGCTGCCGGAAAGCAAGGCCGTGGTCGAGCAGTTCCGCAAGGCCGGGACCGAGCCTGAAGGCTACACCCTGTACGCCTACGCTTCGATTCAGGCCCTGGCGGCCGGTTTCAATGGCGCCAAGTCCAACAGTGGCGAAAAAGCCGCCGAGTGGCTGAAGGCCAACCCGGTGAAAACCGTCATGGGTGAGAAGTCCTGGGACAAGAAAGGCGACCTGAAAGTGTCCGACTACGTGGTTTACCAGTGGGACGCGAGCGGCAAATACCATCAGCTGGAAAAACAGAAGTAAGGGCTGACGCGATCATCCGAACACCATGAACCCCTGTGGGAGCGGGCTTGCTCGCGAATGCGGGGTGTCAGTCGCCATCAACGGTAGCTGATACACCGCATTCGCGAGCAAGCCCGCTCCCACAGGAGGCGATGGTGTTGGGGGGAACGTGTCTGCATTGCTCCGACGTAAATCTGTATTTTTCCTAGAGGAACCGCCCGCTCACAGGTGGGCAGGTTCTCATTGCGTGAGATTGCGTTATGGATGGTATTTTCCTGCAGCAACTGGTCAACGGCCTGACCCTCGGGTCGGTCTATGGCCTGATCGCCATCGGCTACACAATGGTCTACGGCATCATCGGCATGATCAACTTCGCCCACGGCGAGGTTTACATGATTTCCGCTTACCTGGCGGCAATCAGTCTGGCTCTGCTGGCTTACTTCGGTATCGAATCCTTCCCGCTGTTGATGCTCGGCACGCTGGTCTTCACCATCGTCGTCACCGGCGTCTATGGCTGGGTAATCGAACGCGTCGCCTACAAACCTCTGCGCAACTCCACCCGACTGGCACCGCTGATCAGCGCCATCGGCATCTCCCTGATCCTGCAAAACTATGCCCAGATCAGCCAGGGCGCCCGCCAACAGGGTGTTCCGACGCTGCTCACCGGTGCCTGGCGCATCGACGTCGGCACAGGTTTCGTCCAGCTCACCTACACCAAGGTGTTCATTCTGGTCGCCGCGTTCGTCGGCATGGGCCTGCTGACCTACGTGATCAAGTACACCAAGCTCGGCCGCATGTGCCGCGCCACCCAGCAAGACCGCAAGATGGCTTCGATTCTCGGGATCAACACCGACCGGGTGATTTCCTACGTGTTCATCATCGGTGCAGCGATGGCGGCCCTGGCCGGCGTGCTGATCACCATGAACTACGGCACGTTCGACTTCTACGCAGGCTTCGTCATCGGCATCAAGGCGTTCACCGCCGCCGTGCTGGGCGGGATCGGCTCACTGCCCGGCGCGATGCTCGGCGGGATCATTCTCGGGATCTCCGAGTCGCTGTTCTCGGGCCTGGTCAACTCCGACTACAAAGACGTGTTCAGCTTCTCGCTGCTCGTACTTGTTCTGGTCTTCCGGCCTCAGGGTCTGTTGGGCCGTCCTCTTGTGTCGAAGGTGTAAGCGATGTCTTCAACCACCCAAAAATCCATCGATATCAAAAAAAGTCTGGTTGAGGCGATTCTGGCCGGCCTCATTGCCCTGATCGTGTTCGGCCCGATTGTCGGCGTCGTGCTCGAAGGCTACAGCTTCAATCTTGAGCCGACCCGCGTCGCGTGGCTTATCGGCATTGTGATGATCGGCCGTTTTGCCTTGAGTCTGTTTCTGCAGACGCCCAGGGGCCTGAAGATTCTCGACGGATTCGAGAGCACCGGTTCCGGTGTACACGTACTGCCTGCCGATCACAAATCCTCGCTGCGCTGGATCATCCCGCTGCTGATTGTGCTCGCGGTCATCGTGCCGTTTGTCTCCAACTCGTACCTGCTGGGCGTGGTCATCCTCGGGTTGATCTACGTGCTGCTGGGGCTGGGGCTGAACATCGTGGTCGGTCTGGCCGGCCTGCTCGACCTCGGTTACGTGGCGTTCTACGCCATCGGTGCCTACGGTCTGGCGCTGGGTTATCAATACCTCGGGCTGGGCTTCTGGACCGTGCTGCCACTGGCGGCGATCACCGCAGGCCTGGCCGGCTGCATCCTCGGTTTCCCGGTGCTGCGTCTGCACGGTGACTATCTGGCGATCGTGACCCTGGGCTTCGGTGAAATCATCCGCCTGATCCTCAACAACTGGCTGTCGCTGACCGGCGGTCCGAACGGGATGCCGGCGCCACTGCCGACGTTCTTCGGCCTGGAATTTGGCAAACGGGCCAAGGATGGTGGGGTGCCGTTCCATGAGTTTTTCGGCATCGCCTACAACCCGGACGTGAAGTATTACTTCATCTACGCGGTGTTGTTCCTGGTGGTGCTGGCCGTGCTGTACATCAAGCATCGTCTGGTGAAAATGCCGGTGGGTCGCGCCTGGGAAGCGCTGCGCGAAGATGAAATCGCCTGCCGCTCGATGGGCCTCAACCATGTGCTGGTCAAGCTCTCGGCGTTCACTATCGGTGCATCGACCGCCGGGCTGGCCGGGGTGTTTTTCGCCACCTATCAAGGCTTCGTCAACCCGACCTCGTTCACCTTCTTCGAATCGGCACTGATCCTCGCCATCGTCGTGCTCGGCGGCATGGGCTCGACCATCGGCGTGGTGATTGCAGCGTTCGTGCTGACGGTTGCCCCGGAACTGCTGCGCGGCTTCGCCGAATACCGCGTGCTGCTGTTCGGCATTCTGATGGTGTTGATGATGATCTGGCGACCACGCGGGCTGATCCGCATCAGCCGTACCGGGGTCACTCCACGCAAAGGTGCCATTCACTATGAGAGGACTGCGCCATGAGTGAAGTCGTACTCTCTGTGGAAAAACTGATGATGCACTTCGGTGGCATCAAGGCCTTGAGCGATGTCAGTCTCAAGGTCAAACGCAACTCGATCTTCGCTCTGATCGGCCCCAACGGCGCCGGCAAGACCACGGTGTTCAACTGCCTGACCGGTTTCTACAAGGCCTCCGGCGGCAAGATCGAACTCAACGTGCGCGGCAAGCAGACCAACGTCATCCAGCTACTGGGCGAATCGTTCAAGCCGACCGACTTCGTGTCGCCGAAAAGCTTCCTCAGTCGCCTGTACTACAAGATGTTCGGCGGTACGCACTTGGTGAACCGCGCCGGCCTGGCCCGGACGTTCCAGAACATTCGCCTGTTCAAGGAAATGTCGGTGCTGGAAAATCTGTTGGTGGCGCAGCACATGTGGGTCAACCGCAACATGCTCGCCGGCATCCTCAACACCAAGGGCTACCGCAAGGCCGAAAGCGATGCGCTGGACTGCGCCTTCTACTGGCTGGAAGTGGTCGATCTGGTGGACTGCGCCAACCGTCTGGCCGGTGAACTGTCCTACGGTCAGCAACGCCGTCTGGAAATCGCCCGGGCCATGTGCACGCGGCCGCAGATCATCTGCCTCGACGAACCGGCCGCCGGCCTCAACCCTCAGGAAACCGAAGCGCTGAGCGCGATGATCCGGCTGCTGCGCGACGAGCACGATCTGACCGTGGTGCTGATCGAACACGACATGGGCATGGTCATGAGCATTTCCGACCACATCGTGGTGCTGGATCACGGCGTGGTCATCGCCGAAGGCGGGCCCGACGCGATCCGCCACGATCCAAAAGTGATTGCCGCCTACCTGGGCGCCGACGAAGAGGAGCTGGTATGAGCAAACCGATCCTCGAACTGAAAGACCTGGACGTGTTCTACGGCCCGATCCAGGCCCTCAAAGGCGTGTCGCTGCAGATCAACGAAGGCGAGACCGTCAGCCTGATCGGCTCCAACGGCGCGGGTAAATCGACGCTGCTGATGTCGATCTTCGGCCAGCCGCGCGCGGCGGGCGGGCAGATCCTCTATCAAGGCGTCGACATCACTCACAAGTCCTCGCACTACATCGCCTCCAACGGCATTGCGCAGTCGCCGGAAGGGCGGCGGGTGTTCCCCGACATGACCGTCGAGGAGAACCTGCTGATGGGCACCATCCCGATTGGCGACAAGTACGCCAAGGAGGATATGCAGCGCATGTTCGAGCTGTTCCCGCGGCTCGAAGAGCGCCGTACCCAGCGGGCGATGACCATGTCCGGCGGCGAGCAACAAATGCTCGCCATCGCCCGTGCGCTGATGAGCCGGCCGAAATTGCTGCTGCTCGATGAACCGAGCCTGGGCCTGGCGCCGATCGTGGTGAAACAGATCTTCGCCACCCTGCGGGAACTGGCGAAAACCGGCATGACCATTTTCCTCGTCGAGCAGAACGCCAACCATGCGCTGAAGCTGTCGGATCGGGCGTACGTGATGGTCAACGGCGAGATTCGCCTGACTGGCACTGGTAAAGAGCTGCTGGTGAATGAGGAGGTGCGCAACGCTTATCTGGGCGGGCACTGATTCTGCTTGAGTTGTCCACAAGCCCCGCGACGAAAGTCCCGGGGCTTTTTACATCTCAAATCCAGCACAAGTCCCTTGTGGGAGCGGGCTTGCTCGCGAAGAGGGTGTGTCAGATAACGCCGTGTTTGATGACACACCCTCTTCGCGAGCAAGCCCGCTCCCACAGTTGATCTACGCCAGATTTCAGAATTGTGGAAAACAAATTCCCACACCTGCCAAAGCGCGACATATAGACGCTGCAAATGGCTGTTTTTCCACAGTTTCGACTTGTCCCCGTTTGCTGTGGAGCTGGCTGTGAATAACGTGGGTGTAGCTGTCTGCAGGCCATTGGAACCGTGGCTTGTAGCGTGGTGATTGTTTTTTGATCAGGTGCTTTTGCGATAACGATAGACGCCTTTGTCAACCTTTTTATGGCCGCTGCAGAATCGGCAATTCCATGTGCGCAAGCTTGTGGATAAGTCTGTGATTAAACTCTGGAAAGACCGCGCGGAGCACCGTGATTACTGGCCTCGCGCAAACACGGCTGTGACCGTGCAGTCGTGCAGAATGCCATCACCGGCACAACTGTCAGATCAGGGTCAAGCAAAAAACTTTCTATTTCGCCCGCAAAGCCTTGTGTGGCGCGGCTTTACGCTTTTTCACTTGCCCCCGGAAACTGTGGAAGGGGCTGTGGATAACATGCGTGCACATGGCTACAGGCCACGGTGCATATGGCGTGGCGGCCATTGATCAATTAATGAGCAGGATTCGGTGGTTGCCGGTTAAAGCGGGGCCGGGCATGCTGCCTGCTGATTGTCCATTCCAATGACCGCACGGCGGTCGATGCAAGGAGAACACGATGTCCAACACCCTGTTTATTACCGGCGCGACGTCCGGTTTTGGTGAAGCCTGTGCCCGTCGTTTTGCCGAGGCAGGCTGGAAACTGGTGCTGACCGGTCGTCGTGAGGAACGCCTGAATGCGCTGTGCGCAGAACTGTCGAAGCAGACCGAAGTGCATGGTCTGGTGCTCGACGTGCGTGACCGCAAGGCGATGGAAGAGGCAATTGCCAATCTGCCGCCGTCGTTCGCCAAGCTGCGTGGCCTGATCAACAACGCCGGGCTGGCGCTGGGCGTCGATCCGGCGCCCAAATGCGACCTCGACGACTGGGACACCATGGTCGATACCAACGTCAAAGGCCTGATGTACAGCACCCGTCTGCTGTTGCCACGGTTGATCGCCCACGGCCGTGGCGCCGGTATCGTCAACCTCGGCTCCATCGCCGGAAACTACCCGTACCCGGGCAGCCACGTGTATGGCGCGACCAAGGCGTTCGTCAAGCAATTCTCGCTGAACCTGCGTTGCGACCTGCAGGGCACTGGCGTGCGTGTCAGCAACATCGAGCCGGGTCTGTGCGAAAGCGAGTTCTCGCTGGTGCGCTTTGCCGGTGACCAGGAACGCTACAACGCGACCTACGCCGGGGCCGAGCCGATCCAGCCGCAGGACATCGCCGAGACGATATTCTGGGTGCTCAACGCGCCAGCACACATCAACATCAACAGCCTGGAGCTGATGCCGGTGAGCCAGACCTGGGCGGGGTTTGCGATCGAGCGTAACAAGGCGTAAGACCCTGTGGCGAGGGAGCTTGCTCCCGCTGGACTGCGCAGCAGGCCCGTTTTTTTGAACTGAAGAGCGGGGGGCGCTCCGCACCCCAGCGGGAGCAAGCTCCCTCGCCACAAAACCGGGCAAAATCGCCAATAAGGTAAACTCATCTCCGACAAACCCCACCGCACCCCGCGGTTCAAAGGTTTTTAGAGGAGGCTACGTGAGTAACCGAGGTGAGCAGTCACTGCTCAAACAATCGACCATCCTGATGTTCGCGGTGTCGATTGCCGGGATCGCTACCGGTTTTGTTTCAGGTTCCCAATCCATCCTTTTCGATGGTTTTTTCTCGCTGATCGCAACGTTCATCAAAGTGCTGATGCTGATCACCGCCCGGCTGATCGCCAAGGAAAGCAATCACCGTTTTCAGTTCGGTTTCTGGCATCTGGAGCCGATGGTGCTGCTGATCGAAGGCAGCTTCCTGCTGTTGATCGCTATCTATGCCTTTCTCAACGGTGTGTTCGGCATCATCAACGGCGGCCGCGAGATCGAGCTGGGCTTGGTGATCATTTATGCGGCGGTGTTCACCGTCGTCGAGTTCGCCTACTTCTTCTACGTGCGTCGGCGCAATCGCAAGCTCAAGTCGAGCCTGATCCAGTTCGACAACATCAGTTGGCTGGTGGACGCGATGCTCTCGGTCGGCCTGTTGATCAGTTTTCTCGCCGCGTTGCTGCTCAAGGCCCAGGGCTTTGACGAGTGGGCGAAGTTTGTCGACCCGCTGATCCTGATCGTCCTGGCGCTGACCATGTTGCCGCCGGCGTTCAAGATCCTCGGCCCGGCGTTGCGCGATGTACTGGGTATTGCCCCGGACACCCTGGATGATCAGGTGCGCCAGGTTATGGAGGCGGCAAAGGTCGAGCATGGTTTCGACGATTACGTGACCTACGTGCAGAAGCACGGGCGGGCGCGGTTCATCGAGATTCATGTGGTGTTGCCGGCGGATTACCGGCTGCAGAGCGTGGGGCAGCTGGATGCGTTGCGTGAGGAAATCTCGGCGCAGCTCGGCGAGCCGGATGCGGCGCGCTGGTTGACCATCAGCTTTACCGGTGACAAGAAGTGGATTGCCTGATTCAGAGCTGCTGAATCTCCTGTGGCGAGCGAGCTTGCTCGCGCTGGGCTGCGAAGCGGCCCCAGATTTTTGTGAGTGCTGCGCACTCAAGCGGGAGCAAGCTCCCTCGCCACAGGATAGGTTCAGTCAGTTAGTTCAGATATTCGGCTAAACCGCTGTAGCACGTCGCCAAGTGATAAGGCGTCGTCGAAGGCATGTCCTTGCGGCTGACCTCTCCCTGTTCATCCCGGCATTCATGCCACCCGCCCACATGCAGAAATCGCTGTTGCAGCGCCTGCAACTGGCGCAGCACTGTAGCTTCGCTGCCCGCACGCAAGGTCAGCGCGCGCAGGTATTCAGCCTGAGCCCAGATCCGCTGAGTCGAATCTTTCGGGCGACCGTCCAGTTGCAGATCGAGCATCGCCCGCACCGCACCTGAAGGTTGTTCAACGCCGAATTGCTCGGTGAAAGCGAATGCCCGGTCCAGCGCTGCATGCAGTTTCGAACCACGCAGCAGGGCTGAAGACTCAAGCAGGAAATACCATTCGAACTGATGCCCTGGCTCGTACCAGTTATCCACAACCCCCAGCGGTTTCTCCATCAGCACGCCATGTTGCGGGTCGACGAACTGCTTGTGCATGGCTGTGCATAACTCCACCAGCGCTTGCTGCGTCGACGCGTCTTCGCGTACCGCGAGGGTGGCGAGGAACGCTTCGGCCAGGTGCATCAGCGGGTTTTGCAGCGGGCCGGTTTGCAGGGTGATCCAGTCGCGGTCCAGGCACGCTTCGTACAGGCCGTCACCGGTGGCGAAGCGCCGGGCAATGACTTCCAGTGCGGCGTTGAGTGTGGACTCCACCAGCGGCTCGCGGGACTTGGCCCAGTAATGGGCGCAGGCGAACAGGATGAAAGCGTGGGTGTAGAGATCCTTGCGCTGATCCAGCGGCTTGCCTTGCGCGTCGATGCTGTAGAACCAGCCGCCGTGCTCGGCGTCGTGGAAATGCCGTTGCAGCGAGCGGAACAGCGCGGCGGCGCGCACCTCGGCGTTATCCACAACCCCGATCAGGCTGGAAAACAGGTACAGCTGCCGTGCGCAGGCCATCGCCCGGTAGCGTTGCGGCGGCAGCGGCTGATGTGCGGCGTCCAGTGCTTCGTAGGGCAGCGCCATGTCGGCGTTCCAGCCCGGGCCTTGCCAGAGCGGCACGATCACGTTCAGAAAGTGCTGTTGCACATCACTGAACAGGGCGGTCAATTCGGGCAGAGAGGTGGAGCGGGAAGCATGGGGCATTGGCGGACGTCGTCACGGCTGGGGCGATTGCGCGACATGGTAGCAGAGCGACGGCCTTTAGAGACGCGGTGTCTGTCAGTCCGCCTTCGCGAGCAAGCCCGCTCCCACAGGTTTTGTGTACACCGCAAATCCAGGGTGGGAGCGGGCTTGCTCGCGAAGAGGCCAGTTGCAGGCGCTAGAGAATCAACCCGCCAGCAACCATGCACCGGTCACCGCCGAAGCAGCTCCCGCCACTCGCACCAATGGTGCAGCAGCCTGAGGCAACACACGCACCAGGCCATAACCCGCCGCATGCAGCGCCGCCGTCGCCGCGACGAAACCGGCGGCATACGCCCAAGGGCTGCTCATGTCCGGCAGTTCCAGGCCATGCGCCACACCATGGAACAGCGCAAACAACGCCGTCGCCGCCACCGCCATTACCAGCGGCGGACGCACCGCCAACGCCACGGCCAGGCCCAGCGCCAGCACCGAAGCCGCAATTCCGCTTTCCAGCGCCGGCAGTTGCAGCCCTTCAAAACCGAGCATGCCGCCGATCAGCATGGTGCCGACGAATGTGCAGGGCAGCGCCCAGCGTGCCGCGCCTTGCTGCTGCGCGGCCCACAGGCCGACCGCAACCATCGCCAGCAAGTGGTCGAGGCCGCCGATCGGGTGGCTGATGCCGGCGATCAAGCCGCTGTCGCCGTGGCCCGGGTGGGCGAAGGCCAGGGCCGGGGTCAGCAGCAGCGCCACGGCGCCGAGAATGCGTTTGAGTGTCATGGATAAGCTTCCTTGTTGGTCATTGAATCAGGCGGCGTTCAGCAGGCCCTGGCGCTCGATGAAGGCGATGATGTCTTCCAGGCCCTGGCCGGTTTTCTGGTTGCTGAAGACGAATGGCTTACCGTTGCGCATGCGCTTGGTGTCGCTATCCATCATTTCCAGCGAGGCACCGACCAGCGGCGCCAGGTCGATTTTGTTGATCACCAGCAGGTCGGACTTGCAGATCCCCGGCCCGCCCTTGCGCGGCAGTTTGTCGCCGGCCGAGACGTCGATCACGTAGATGGTCAGGTCCGACAGCTCCGGGCTGAAGGTCGCCGACAGGTTGTCGCCGCCGGACTCCACCAGAATCAGGTCCAGCCCCGGAAAGCGCCGGTTCAGTTGATCGACCGCTTCGAGGTTGATCGAGGCGTCTTCGCGGATCGCCGTGTGCGGGCAGCCGCCGGTCTCCACGCCGATGATCCGCTCCGGCGCCAGCGCTTCGTTGCGCACCAGAAAGTCGGCGTCTTCGCGGGTATAGATGTCGTTGGTGACGACGGCCAGGTTATAGCGGTCGCGCAGCGCCAGGCACAGGGCCAGGGTCAACGCGGTTTTGCCGGAACCGACCGGGCCGCCGATGCCGACGCGCAGGGGTTGTGTGTTCATGTGCTTCTCCAAGATGACAGGGCTCTAGGAACGGAAAAGTCGGCTGTACTGGCGCTCATGCGCCATGCACGCCAGGGACAGGCCGAATGCGGCGCTGCCGATGTGTTCGGGATTGATTTGGCTGGCGTCCTGCTGCGCCTGTTGCAGCAGCGGCAGCAATTCGCTGGTCAGGCGCTGGGCGGCTTGCTGGCCCAGCGGCAGGGTTTTCATCAGCACCGCGAGCTGGTTTTCCACCCAGCTCCACAGCCACGCGGCGAGGGCGTCCTGCGGGCTGATCTGCCAGGCGCGGGCAGCCAGTGCCCAGCCGAGGGCCAGATGCGGTTCGGCGCATTGCTCAAGAAAGCCGCGGGCCGGCGCGTCGAGTTCCGGCAAACCGTTGAGCAACTGCTGCAGCGAGTACCCCATCTGCCGGCTCTCCAGATGCAGTTCGCGGGTCTCGCGGCTGGCGCGGTGGGTTTCGCAGATGCGCAGCAACTCGG
The DNA here is from genome assembly GCF_025466205.1 of Pseudomonas sp. 13B_3.2_Bac1. Classification (NCBI taxonomy): domain Bacteria; kingdom Pseudomonadati; phylum Pseudomonadota; class Gammaproteobacteria; order Pseudomonadales; family Pseudomonadaceae; genus Pseudomonas; species Pseudomonas sp. 13B_3.2_Bac1. Next base: position 4,847 of record NZ_JANLOG010000018.1, on the reverse strand, counting down.
GCCAGTTTTCGTCGGCAGCGGCCTGACAATGGGCGAGCAGCAGCGGCGCTTCGAAACGGGCGAGGTTGAGCAGCAATTGATCGCTGATCCAGCGCCGGGCACTGTCCGGGTTGTGCACGCGGCCGTTATCCACCGCCATTTCCAGGCCTTGCGAATAGCTGTAGCCACCAATCGGCAGTTGCGGACTGGCCAGGCGCAACAGCGCCCAGGCTGGGTTCATAAACGAACGCCGAACTGGTGCAGTTTCGGCGCGTAGTTGAAGTCCTCGTCGCCATGCCGCGAATGATGATGACCACCGCCGTAGGCACCGTGCTCCGGCTGGAACGGCGCTTCAATCGCTTCGACTTGCGCGCCGAGCTGTTCAAGCATCGCCTTGAGCACGTAATCGTCGAGCAGGCGCAGCCAGCCGTCGCCGACTTGCAGGGCGACATGGCGGTTACCGAGGTGATAGGCGGCGCGAGTCAGTTCGAAGGCGTTGGCGCAGGTGACGTGCAGCAGTTGCTCGGGGCGGGCGCAGACGCGAACGATGCGGCCGTCTTCCGCCTGCAGGCATTCGCCGTCATATAACGGCGCCTGACCGCGCTCCAGAAACAACCCGACGTCTTCGCCATCGGCACTGAAACAGCGCAGGCGGCTCTTGCTCCGCGCTTCGAAGGTCAGGTGCAACTCGGCGGACCAGACAGGTTGAGGGTCGATTCTGCGATGAATCACCAGCATCGGAAAGCTTCCAGCAGTGGACTTGTAGAGTGGGCTAGAGCAAGGGGCTTGCCAACCGGCCGAGATGTAGGAAATCCCTGTCGGAGCGTAGTGGATGTTTCAAGATGTTGCAGAATTTTGGAAGGTTTTGGTGCGTGAAGATTTTTACATGCACCAAATATGGGCGGCGCAAAACCAATGTGGGAGCGGGCTTGCTCGCGAAAGCGGTAGGCAGTCACTTTATTGTTGACTGATACACCGCTTTCGCGAGCAAGCCCGCTCCCACAGGGGATTTGCGTTGTGTTTGAAAAAAGGCAAGTTACTCGGTACTGCCCAACCCTTGCCAGTGCTTGAGACCGATAAAGATGAAGCGCAGTTGCTGGGTGATCTTTGCCTGTGGCGTCAGATGTTCCGGCAGGGCTTCGGCGGGCGGGTCGATGATGTCCGGCAGGGTGGCGAACACCGATTTGACGATCAGGTCGGCGATCACGCTCAGGCCGGCTGCGTCCAGATGTTGCAGCTTGGGCATCAGCCTCAGGTCGGCCGCGAGGTCGGCGCTGATGTTTTCGCGCAGTCGGCCAATCGCTTGGCGCACCGGCTGCGAGCCGCCGTACTGCTCGCGGGCGAGAAACAGGAATTGCGAACGGTTGGCGCTGACCACGTCGAGGAAGATCCGCACCGACGCATCGATAATGCCGCCCATGACGAATTCGTTGTGCCGCACCAGGCGGATGGTTTCTCGGAAGGTCTGGCCGACTTCACTGACCAGCACCAGGCCCAGCTCGTCCATGTCGGCGAAATGCCGATAGAAACCGGTGGGCACGATGCCGGCGGTCTTGGTCACTTCGCGCAGGCTCAGGCTGCCGAATCCTCGGCCGCTTTCCATCAAATGGCGGGCGGCGTCCATCAGGGCGTTGCGGGTCTGTTGTTTCTGTTCGGCGCGGGGCAGCATCGCAAAGGCGTTTTCTTGAGCGGGACAAGCGCCGCACTCTAGCAAATCGGCTTTGCTGGCGTCGAACGTCGGGGGAGAGTCAATGGGGGGAAATGCGGTTTTGCGATTGGTCGGGGCTGAAAAAGTCAAAAGCCCAATCGGCTGATCGGGCTTTTTTTCCAGGCCGCCATGGGCTTAGCTCAAAGCGCTGTTGCGTTCGATCACACGGTCACCACCACCTTCAGCGAGGGTCTGGCCCTGTGGAGTGCGGTCACTACCGTCGGAAGCGAGTGTCTGGCCTTGTGGAGTGCGGTCACTGCCGTCGGATGCGAGGGTCTGGCCTTGTGGGGTGCGGTCGCTGCCGTCGGAAGCGAGGGTTTGACCTTGTGGAGTGCGGTCGCTGCCATCAGAGGCCAGAGCCTGGCCCAGTGGAGTGCGATCGGAACCGTCCTGAACCAGACCTTTCTCTTCGAGACGGTCACGGCCACCTTCTGCTACAGCTTGACCTTGTGGAGTCTTGTCGTAGCCATCTTGTACCAGGCCTTTTTCTTCCAGACGATTGCGGCCGTTTTCAGCCAGGGTCTGACCTTGTGGAGTGCGGTCACCGCCGTCAGCAGCAACAGTCTGGCTGAACACCGAGTGGCTGGTTTTTACTTGTGGGGTAGCCTGATCGGCAGCGGGCAGGGCGAAAGCAGTGCTGGCTAGCATCGACAGGGTAAGGCTGAGCAGTAATTGGCGTTTCATGATGGGTTGCTCCTTGGGAGGGCGATAAAGTGGGTACGAAGCCAATGCTACTCTCGATAAGTCGATATAAAAGTTCATAAACGCAATGGTAATAATCAACAGAATTGATTGTTCTGCCGAGGCGCTCTAGCTCGGGCGTTTGCGGGCGCTGGTTTTGCACCGCAGTGGGTATTTTCGACTCACTCGCGCCTCGCAAATGTGCGGGTGGCGGTAACGCTGTTCGACCAATCGGTCAGCATTCGCGCGATTTTTTGCCGCGGAATCTATATTCCGATTAAACCTGCGCACTGTTTGCCAGTCGTAGATTTCATGAGGGCCGCTTTGGCCCGCCGTTTCAGCTGTGCGTCGCGAAGTCGGCGTGCGGTCGTCATCAGGAGTTTTGTGCATGACGCGCACCGGAAAAATCTTCAGTTGGACCCTCGCCATCCTCGTACTGTTGCTGGCGGTACTGGTTCTGATCATCGTGTTCTTCGATTGGAACCGGATCAAACCGCCGCTCAACGCCAAAGTCTCGGAAGAACTGCATCGACCGTTCGCCATCAACGGCAACCTCGCAGTGATCTGGCAACGCGAGCCGGACGAGGGTGGCTGGCGGGCCTGGGTGCCGTGGCCGCATGTGGTGGCTGAAGACCTGACGCTGGGCAACCCGGACTGGTCGAAGCAGCCGCAGATGGTCACGCTCAAACGCGTGGAACTGCGCATCTCGCCGCTGGCCCTGTTGGCGCAACGGGTGACGATCCCGCGCATCGACCTGACCGAACCCAACGCGCAACTGCAGCGTCTGGCCGATGGTCGTGCCAACTGGACGTTCAAGTTCGATCCGAAGGACCCGAATGCCGAACCGTCGAACTGGGTGGTGGACATTGGTGCGATTGGTTTCGACAAGGGCCACGTCACCCTGGATGACCAGACGCTGAAGACCAATCTCGACGTGGTGATCGATCCGCTGGGCAAGCCGATTCCGTTCAGCGAGATCGTCGGCGACAAAGCCGCGAAAACCGCCCAGGACAAGGGCGCCGCGCCTCAAGACTATGCGTTTGCGCTGAAGGTCAAAGGCCAATATCACGGCCAGAATCTCACCGGCCAGGGCAAGATCGGCGGGCTGCTGGCGTTGCAGGATGCGAACAAGCCGTTCCCGCTGCAAGCGCAGGCGAAGATCGGCGCCACCAGCATCGAACTGGCCGGCACCCTGACCGACCCGCTCAACCTCGGCGCCCTCGATCTGCGTTTGAAACTGGCCGGCGCCAGCCTCGGCAACCTTTATCCACTGACCGGCGTGACCCTGCCGGATACGCCAGCGTATTCCACCGACGGTCATCTGATTGCCAAGTTGCATGACGCCGCTGGCGCCAAATTCACCTATGAGCAGTTCAACGGCAAGATCGGTGGCAGCGACATTCACGGTGACCTGACCTACGTCGCCAGCCAGCCACGGCCAAAACTCAGCGGCGCGTTGCTGTCCAATCAGCTGTTGTTCGCCGACCTCGCGCCGCTGATCGGCGCCGACTCGAATGACAAGCAAAAGGCCCGCGGCGGCGAGAGCAAGCAGCCGACCGACAAAGTGCTGCCGGTGGAAGAGTTCAAGACCGACCGCTGGCGCGCGATGGATGCCGACGTCGAGTTCACCGGCAAGCGCATCGTCCACAGTGAAAAACTGCCGTTCACCGACCTTTATACCCACCTGAAACTCAACGACGGCGAACTCAGCCTAGAGCCGCTGCGCTTCGGCGTGGCCGGCGGCAAGCTGGACGCGCAGATCCGCCTCAACGGTCGCACCGAACCGCTGGAAGGCCGGGCCAAACTGACCGCGCGTGGCTTCAAGCTCAAGCAGTTGTTCCCGACCTTCGAGCCGATGAAAACCAGTTTCGGCGAACTCAATGGCGATGCCGACATCAGCGGGCGCGGCAACTCCGTAGCCAAACTGCTGGGCGGGGCCAACGGCAACCTGAAGATGCTGATCAACGACGGTGCAATCAGTCGTGAACTGATGGAACTGGCGGGACTCAATGTCGGCAACTACGTGGTCGGCAAAGTCTTCGGCGACAAGGAAGTGAAGATCAACTGCGCGGCGGCGGACTTCGATATCAAGACCGGCCTGGCGAGCACGCGGCTGTTCGTGTTCGATACCGAGAACGCGATCATCTACATCGACGGCACCGCGAACATGGCCACCGAGCAACTGGATCTGACGGTAACGCCGGAATCCAAGGGCTGGCGTCTGATTTCGCTGCGTTCACCGTTGTACGTGCGTGGTAAGTTCATCAAGCCGGACGCCGGAGTCAAGGCCGTGCCGCTGATGCTGCGCGGCGCGGGGATGGTGGCGCTGGGCGTGATTGCAGCGCCGGCGGCCGGGCTGCTGGCGCTGGTGGCGCCGAGCGGTGGTGAGCCTAATCAGTGCGCGCCGTTGCTGGAGCAGATGAAGGCGGGCAAGGCGCCAGTCACTGTGAAACCTACAAAATGATCGGTGACTGATAGG